>VBII01000024.1:0-22885 GCA_005887735.1 Chloroflexota bacterium | reverse complement strand
TGAGAGGCAGATGGCTCCCTACTGGATCACACCACGTGACCAGTCGTGAAGTTCGCCGAGCTGGCCGCGAGCCTGGACCAGATGGAGGCTACCAAGAGCCGGAACGAGCTGGTCCGCATCCTGTCCGAGGTGTACCGGGCCTCGGTTCCGGACGAGCTCCAGCCGATCACGTATCTGATCCAGGGCCGGCTCGCGCCTTTCTTCGAGCCGGTTGAGATCGGTCTCGGCGAAAGGCTGCTCATGACCGCGATCGGGGTCGCCTACGCAGCTCCCAAGGAAGAGGTCGCCAAGCTCAACCGCCAGACCGGCGACCTGGGCGTCACCGCGCAGCGTCTGGCGCCGGCCTCGCACGCCGACTCGCCTTCGGTGGTCGAGGTACACCGGCGGCTGTCCCAGATCGCGGCCGCTGGTGGGGCGGGCAGCCAGCAGCAAAAGCTGGACGTATTCACCAGCCTGCTCCGGGACCTGGATTCCGCTTCGGCCAAGCACCTCGTGCGGATCACCCTGGGCAAGATGCGGCTTGGAATCGGCGACCCGACCGTGCTCGACGCATTGTCCTTCGCCAAGAAGGGAGACCGCTCGCTGCGACCGGTCCTCGAAGGAGCGTACAACCGCACCTCCGACCTCGGCCTCATCGCACGGACGTTGTGGGAGGTGGGGGAGCCCGGCCTCGACGCGCTGAAGGTCAGGGCCGGCCACCCGCTCAGGCCTCAGCTAGCCGAGCGGCTTCCCAACCCGGAGGCGGTGATCAAGAAGCTCGGTACCGTGGGCGTCCAGCCGAAGTACGACGGCCTTCGAGTCCAGATCCACAAAGCAGGGGACCAGGTCAGCCTGTTCTCCAGAAACCTGGAATCGATGACGGAGATGTTCCCGGAACTTGTCGCCGCAGCCTCCGACCTGGATGTCGACAACGTCATCCTCGATGGAGAGGCGATCGCTTACAACCCCGCGTCGGAGGAGTACGTGCCGTTCCAGGAGACCACCGCGCGTAGGCGCAAGGAGGGCATCCAGGAGTTTGCCGCCCGAGCGCCGATGCGAGCGTTCGTTTTCGACGTGATGTTCCGAGACGGGTCCGATCTGACCCCGCTGCCGTACGAGCGGCGCTTCGAGATCGTGCAGGAGCTGATCAAGAGCTCAGACACGCTGCTGACTGCGCCACTGATGAAAACGGACTCAGCCGAGGTGCTTACACGCGAGTTGCTGGACAACATCAGCCGCGGCCTGGAAGGAGTAGTGGCGAAACGGCTCGACTCGCCCTACCAGGCGGGGGCTCGCAACTTCAACTGGGTGAAGCTGAAGCGCAACACGAGCGGCCAGCTGACCGACACCATCGATGTCGTCCTGCTCGGTTATTACGGAGGCAAAGGCAAGCGTGCGGAGTTCGGCGCGGGCGCCCTGCTCGCCGGCGTGTACGACACGGACAAGGACGAGTTCGTGACGATCACCAAATTGGGCACTGGTCTCTCCGATGAGGGCTGGCGCGCGATCCACAAGCGGCTGGCCAACCTCGAGGTTCCGGTGAAGCCGGCGCGAGTCAACTCCAACATCGTCCCCGACGCGTGGCTCGAGCCGGAGATCGTCGTGGAGGTGCTGGCCGATGAGATCACGCCGAGCCCACGTCACACCGCCGGCATGACCGGCGACCGGCCAGGTTTCGCGCTGCGCTTCCCGCGGATCGTTTCGTTGCGAGCCGGGGACAAGAAGCCCGAGGACGCCACAAGCGTCCGCGAGATCCGGCAGATGTTCGAGCAGCAGCAGCAGCCGGGCCGCGGTCGAGGTCGCTGACCGAGAGTCCAGGAGCTGGAAGTCGATTCGCGCTTTTTCGGACTGTGGTGAACCGTGTGTTACCGTGGCGCTGAATTCCGCGCGCCAGGCGCGCCGGAAAGCCAAGCCTGGGGGTAGCCGTTGCGACGTTATCGCTACGCGAGCCATGCCGCGGTGCTCTTGATAGTGATGGCAATGTCCGGCTACGGTGCCGTCGATCTGAACACATCGCTGGCCGCGAGAGCGGGCGCTGTCGAGGCCAATGCGGCCGCCGAGGGTGGTCAGTTCGGAGACGTTCTGCTGGGTCGTGACAGCACGATCATCAAGCCCGTATCGATTCCAGCTGCGCCTCTGCCCAATCACCGGCCAATCCGCTACACGGTGCAGGGAGCAGACACGCTCGACAGCATCGCACGCGTGTACGGCATCACCTTCAGACAGATCACGTGGTCCAATCCAGGCTTGCGCCTGCCGCTCAAAGCCGGCCAGACGCTCAAGCTGCCGCCCGTGCCCGGAGTCGTCGTCGAAGTCAAGAACGGCGACTCGCCCGCGAGCCTGGCCGCCTTTTACGGAGTCGATGAAACCGCCATCCTGGGCTTCAATCACATTCGCGCGCCTGAATTGATCCCCGGCTTGATGATTGTGATTCCAGTCGACCCGCAAACCGGCCCGAACCTGATTACCGGCGTGCCCGCCGACCCGGCGGATCCCGGTGCCCTGTTTTGTCCGATCCAGGGCGCGAAGATCATCCAGAAGTTCGGACCGACGTCGTTTGCACTGGAACCGCCGTCTGGCGGTTACCTTCACTTTCACTCCGGCGTCGATCTGCTGGCGGAATTCGGGACCCCGATAGTCGCGGCGGCCGGTGGCAAGGTGACCGCCGCAGGCTATGCGGACTACTTCGGCCTCCGGGTCGCCATCACCGACAGCTATGGGCTGGTCGAGATATACGCCCACATGTCAGACGAGTCGGTCCGTGTCGGCGATTGGATCCAGCAGGGCCAGAAGCTTGGCCTCGTCGGCAGCACCGGCCTTTCCGTCGGCTCGCATCTCCACCTGCAGCTCGAGGTGGGGGGCGTGCCAACCGATCCGCTTCCGCTCATCGGCTGTCAGTAATCGCCGGTGCCTGACCAGCAGAAGCAGGGGTTCCGCACGTCTGGCGTCAGCGGGGCGGAATTCGGGTCCGGTGCGTACCCCAGCCCATCAAGCCGGCCGCGCCCTCGTAGGTGCTTTTCAGGAAGTCATGGATCGCTCGTCGTGGATCGCTGGTTGATCGAGCCGCGTCGTAAGGAAGGAGAAATTCACCGGCGATCGGGCTCCACGCGGCGTCGCGAGGCTGCACTGACACGCGATCCATGCCGTCTGGCGCTGGATATCCGTAGGCGAAGAACGCGGGATGTGGCAGCCGTTGATCGCCGGGCCACCAGCCGGCGCAGATGACCTCAGCATCGCCGCCCAGACGCCTGATCACCCCGGCATCCGACGGTGGCTCGACGGCGCGCCCCGAGTAGCGCGTCACCGCGAGGTCGAAGCTGCCCCAAAAAAACTGTACCGGCGTTGTCCGTCCCTGAAATTTCGCGCGATGCTCCTTCATCACCACGTCCACCATCGAGAGCACGCGGAAGAAGCGCACCACGTGCTCGGCTGTGTATGTGTCGTGCGTTCGGTCTTCGGGGAAGGGAATTGGGTCGCTCACCTCAGATGGAACGAGCGAGATCGTTACCGCCATGCCCATTCTCTGCAGCATGCCTATGACGTCGCTATAAAAGGAAGCAACGTCTCCGCCAAGAGGCCGGCGCTCCACCCTGCCGTCGCTGGAGCGGATTACCAGTTCATGAGCGAGCAAGTCCAGCTCAGCGTCGAACGCGCGCAACCCGATCGGGATCGGCGAGGTCGTCAGCCCGCGGGCCGTGACGTAAAGGGGCACGTGCCCCCACTGTGGCTCAGGCGGGCTGAGCGCCAGGCGCAGCTTGCCGAGAACCTGCATGTACATGTGCAGAGTGTCTTTCGTCTCGCGCCAGTCCTCATAAGGAAGGGCAGGCCAGCCACCATCGGGAGCGTTCACGCGGCCACTAGGGCCCATCTCCTGCGAGCTCGCCCGATGGATCCCATACGTGCCAGCCGTGAGGCTCGATCCACGCGCTGACGCGCTTGGCTGTCCTCCATGGAAACGCATTTCCGCTGTAGCGAAACGCGAGCCGGTCGATGTCGTGCAGGTCGGTGTCATCGTGAAGGCTGACGACAAGCCCGTAGAGGCTCACGTGCCGGGACCAGTCGTCGCCGAAGACGGTGAGGCTGACCTTGGGGTTGCCCTTGATCCAGGCGAGCCGCCGCCGCCCAGCGTCCATGTTGACGAGGATGCGGCCGTCCTCCCAGTCGTACCAGGTGGCGACCGTCATCGGGAATCCGTCCGGTCGCACGCACCCCATCACGGAAGGATTGGGACGGCGCAGGAATTCGTCGACCCGACTCGGAATCTTCAGTGGCATCGCCGGACGATCGTAGCGACCGAGCGCCTAACCTATCGCCGTGCGCATGGTGGCCACCGTTTTCATCGGCCTGGTCGCGGCCAGGCACGTCGAAGAGCTTCGGACGAGTGCGCGCGCTCAATGAGATCTCATTCGATGTCGCCGAGGGCGAGGTCCTTGGCTTCCTCGGCCCCAACGGCGCCGGGAAAACGACAACCATCCGCATCCTCCTGGGTCTGCTGCATGGGGATGGAGGCACGGCGAAGATAGGCGGCCACGATTGCTGGACCGACCATAGTCGAGCGTCGCGTTTCTTCGGCGCCACCCTCGAGCAGCCGGGATTCTATGGATTCCTGTCGGGTCGCGATAACCTCCGCCAGTTCGCCCGGATGCTGGGTCCCGTCGATGAAAAGCAGATCAGTGCTCTTCTGGACCTCGTCGGGATGACGGAACGCGCCGATGACAAGGTCAAGCGCTATTCCATGGGCATGAGGCAGCGGTTGGCGCTTGCTCAGGCGTTGTTGGGCAAGCCGCGCCTGCTCGTGCTGGACGAACCTACCAACGGGCTGGACCCCAACGGCATCCACGGCCTGCGCATCCTTCTTCGCAAGCTGGCAACCGAGCAGGGACTGACGATCTTCTTTTCGAGCCATCTCCTGTCTGAGGTTGAGGAGCTCTGCGATCGAGTGGTCGTGCTCCACCGCGGCGAGGTGAAGGCGTCCGGACCACTGAGTGAGCTCATGAACGTAAAGGGCTTTCGCTATCGCATCGACGTGTCCGACGTCGACAAGGCGTTGGAGGTAGTCCGAGGAGCGGCGCGCCCTCAACACCGTCCTATGGGCGGCAGCCGCGGTTTCTGTGCTCGCGGCGCTGCTGACCACGAGGTTGCCATCGCCCGCCCGGCCAGGCGCTGGTCGCGGCAACAAGTAAGTTGCATGGAGGTACTTAGCCAGCGCCGTCGTTTATATGGCCGGCCTGCCCCTGGACGTAAACGTGCAGTTCGTGACCGTCATGGCCACCCGGATGCCGTTCATCGGTCGCGGCCAGGCGTCAGCGGCCGCCGCTGATGCGATCTTCGAGCGCCCACATCGCCTCGCACTCACGGACGACCTCGAACATCGCCGCGAGCTGGCTGCTTAGCGATCCATCTGCCTTGCGCGCGTCGCGTCGCTCCGCCATCTTCTGCACGTACATGCTGTAGTTGTCGCTCATCTCGGGTGACTCCTTGTCCTTCGTAGTCGGCCTCTTCGACCGCGTCCGCAGGTTCGCGCCGACCACTCAAGGCCGAGACAAGGGCTGCTCAAACCACGCCAGACAAAAGGACCGGCGCCCCGGAACCAATTTCCAGGAGCGCCGGCCAGGGGTAGGGGTCTTTAGAGCTCCAGCCGTCAAGCCTTCGCAATCCGCCAGCGCGGCCGGCGCGAACGAGTTGGCGGATCGATGGCAGGACGCGGGAGGGGGCCGTCCGACCGCGGCGTAGGCGAAGTCTTCTCCGCACTCTGCAGCGATAGCCAGCTGTCGCTCCCCAGGGCGAGCTCGAGCTCGAGCTCACGTGCCGTCGGCGCCCCAAAATCGGCGCTCAGGTTCCATCCCGCCAACTTGTCGAGTTCGTCGTTCGCCATCGAGGTTCCTCCTGCATTGATGTCGGTCGTGTCGACCGCACCCGCAGGTTCGGCGAGGCTGCTCAAGGGCGACCCAAGAACCACTCAAACGCCCGCCCGCGCCGGCGCTCGCGCTTTCAGACCGCCCGAATCAGGCTCACAATGGCCACGGCCTCGATGAAATTCAGGGTTCTCGGCCCGTTGGAGGTCACGCGTGGGGACCAGACGCTTGCCCTCGGCGGGGCCAAGCAGCGCGCCCTGCTGGCCATCCTCCTGATCGAGGCCAATCACGTGGTCGGGCTCGAACGGCTCGCCGACCTGCTGTGGCGCGACGAGGCGCCCGCGACCTCCGACCACATCATCGAGGTGTACGTCTCCCAGCTCCGCCGCGCCCTGGAGCCCGCCGGAGCGCCGTACCACGTATTGCTTCGAAAGCCTTCCGGTTACATGCTCCAGGTCTCATCGGACGAGCTGGACGCGGCCGAGTTCCAGCATCTCGTCGAGGCGGCCAAGTCGGCACCGCCGGAGCAGGCCGAAGGACTTCTGACGAGGGCCCTGGACATGTGGCGCGGGCCTGCGCTGGCCGACTTCTCCGGCGAGCAGTTCGCGGTCAGCGAGGCGGCGCGCCTGAATGAGCTGCGCTTGCACGCTCGGGAGGAGCGAATCGAGAACGAGCTGGCGTTGGGCCGGCACGGGCAGCTGATCGGAGAGCTTCGCGCCCTGGTCGACGAGCACCCGCTTCGCGAGCGCCTGTGCGGACAGTTGATGCTTGCCCTGTATCGCTCAGGGCGGCAGGCGGAGGCATCCGACCTCTACCAGCGAACCCGTGAGCGCCTCGTCGATGAGCTTGGCATGGAGCCAGGTCCGGACCTGCAGCTGCTGCTGAAGCGCATCCTGCAGCAGGACGCCGGCCTGGCCGCGGCACCCAGCACGCCGGCAACCACCTCGCTTCCCGCGGGAACGGTCACCTTCCTGCTCACCGACGTCGAGGGGTCGACCCGCCGCTGGGACCGGAATCCCGCTGCGATGCTCCAGTCGATGGCGGCGCACGACGCGGTGCTCGGACGGCTGGTCGCCGCGCACGGCGGCATGCAGGTCGAATCCGGGCGTGAGGGCGACAGCGTGCTGGCGGCCTTCACCCGGGCGAGCGACGCGGTGGCGAGTGCGGTCGCGATGCAGCGAGAGCTCGCCGCCCACGCTTGGCCCGAAGGCGCCGACATGCACATCCGGGTTGCCATCCACAGCGGCGAGGCGGAGGTTCGCGAGGGCCACTACTACGGGCCGGCTGTTTACCGCTGCGCGCGCCTCCTGGCCACCGGGCACGGCGACCAGGTGCTGCTGACGCAGGCGACCCGCGACCTTGCCATCGACGCTCTTCCTGAGGGTGTTGGACTTCGCGACCTGGGCGCCCACCGGCTCCGCGACCTCGAACGGCCCGAGCGTGTCTTCCAGGTCATCGCTCCTGGTCTGCGGACGGAGTTTCCGCCGCTCAGGTCGATGGATCCGCGGCGCCACAACCTGCCGGTGAGCCCGACCGCCTTCATCGGTCGGGAGCGAGAGCTGGCCGACCTCAAGGAGAGGCTCGCCGCGAACCGAATGCTGACCCTGACCGGCGCCGGCGGGACGGGCAAGACCCGTCTTGCTCTTCAGGCCGCCGCCGACCTGCTCGAACGCTTCAAGGATGGCGTGTGGCTGGTTGAGCTGGCGTCGCTGAGCGAGCTCGAGCTTGTCGCCCAGACCGCCGCCGAAGCGATCGGCGTCCGAGAGGAAGCCGGCCGGCCCATCCTGAAGACGCTGTGCGACTGGCTGAAGGACAAGAATCTGCTTTTGCTGCTCGACAACTGCGAGCACCTTGTCCCGGCGGTGGTCAGCCTCGCCGATCGCCTCCTGCGTGAATGCGCTGAGGTGCGCCTGCTCACGACCAGTCGTGCGGCGCTGCGCGTCAACGGTGAGGCGATCATGAGGGTGGGGCCCCTGGACGAACGGGACTCCGTCGTCCTGTTCGCCGACCGCTCGAGCGCCGCCCAGCCCACCTTTCGCCTCACCGAAGACAACTCCAGATTCGTGACCGAGATCTGCCGCCGGGTCGAGGGAATTCCCCTCGCGATCGAGCTGGCTGCAGGGCGAGCGCGGATGATGGCCCCCGCCGAAATCCTGAAACGGCTGCAGGAAAGCTTCGGCGTGCTCTCAGGCGGAAGCCGGTCCGCCGACGCCCGCCACGAAACGCTCAGGGCTGCGATGGACTGGAGCTACTGGCTGCTGAATGAACAAGAGCAGAGTGTCTTTCGCCGCGCGTCGGTGTTCACGGGCGGGTTCACGCTCGATGCGGCCGAGGCGGTCTGCGGTGGCGACGGAGTTGTATCCGTCCTCGAACATGTTGGGCAGCTCGTCGACAAATCTCTGCTCGCCCCGCAAGAGACGGAAAACGGAGGCACGCGATACGCGATGCTCGAGACCGTCCGCGAATATGGCAGGTCCCACCTCGAAGGGCACCAGGAGCTGGAGACGCTTCAAGAGAAGCACGCCACCTACTTCGGCCAGCTCGTTGAGGCGGCGCGCGAGAAGATCGCGGGTCCCGAGCGGAGGAGATGGCTCCAGATTCTCGGCGCTGATGTCGACAACCTGCGGAGCGTGTTCGAAGTTGAACGCGTCCCTCCGGAAATCAAGCTGGCCCTGGCGTCGGGGTTGGCTGACTTCTGGGAAGCGCGCGCCGAGTACAGCGAAGGTCGGGCGCGCCTCGACGCCGCCCTGGCGCGCAGCCCGGAGCCATCAAGGGTCAGGAGCGAGGCGCTCCAGGCCGCGGGGCTGCTCGCCTGGGCGCAGGGGGACCAAAAAGCCGCTACCGCATATACGAACGAAGGCCTGGCGCTCAGCCGCCGGCTAAAGGACTCGGAGGGCGAAGCACGTTGCCTTCAGCAGCTGGGTCAGGTCGCCGTGCAAGGCGAAGACTTTGCCGCCGCCGCCAGATACCTGGATGAGGCGCTAGAGATCGCAACGCGGCATGAATATGGTCAGATCCAGGCGCTTTGCGAGTGGCGGCTAGGATTGGTCGCACTCTTCACAAAGGACGTGGCCGGCGCCGCCCGCCATTTTCAGACGAGCCTGGATCTCTCGCGCCGCCGCGAGGACGTGGAGACGGTGGCCATGTCGCTGTTGATGCTCGGCAACATCGCGCTCCGGCAAGACCGGCTGAATGATGCGAAGGCGCACTTGCGCGAGAGCCTCGAGATCCAGCGCCTCGAGGGAAGCCCTCGTTCGATCGCGAACCTTTTCGAGTCGCTGGCGGCGGTAGCCATCGCCGAAGGCCAGAGCGAGCGAGCCCTCAGGCTCGGCGGTGCTGCCGAGGGCCTACGCAAGCGGATCGAGGTTGTGTCCGCCTCGCCGCTGCATCGCGAGATCAGCCAGCGACTGGAGTCTGTGCGGCGAGGTCGCGGAGCGCAAAAGGAGTGGCTCGCCGGAGCCGGGATGTCACGCCAGGATGCGATCGCTTACGCCCTTGATGAAGTGGGGGTGGGCGACTGAGAAGCGGGCGCTAGATGCAGCAGATGTTCGCGTAAGGCGGGATCTCGTGCCACTTCTTTTCGTACAGGGCCATCGCTGCCTCAAGAAGTACCTTCCAGTTCGGTGGCGTCGTCGGCGTGTGATGGAGGTACTGGCCCTCGCCGAAGATCTTGGCACTGTCGCTCTGATACTGCTTGGTCGACGTGATGTGCTCGTGCCAGATCAAGTCCGCGTCTTTGTCTAGCCCGAAGACAGCTACAACGTCGCCGTGCTTGTGCTCTTGTTTGGTCAAGAAAAGGAAGCGGCGGTACCACTTCTCCGCTTCAAGGGCCTTGCTTGCCGACCAGTTGTTTGCTATGCGCACCGTCGTAACTATGGTCGTCACGTCCAGGTTGTCGATCTCGGGATCCCCGGTAATCAAGTCAGGCGGAAGATTGATCATTTCGCGGGTACTGTAAATCGAAAAGGGACGCTGTGAACGGGCGCGTTTAGCAAACGCCCCACCATCACCCCGGGCGGGCCATTTGAGCGTCGTTTGACTTGGCGTTGAGGAGCTGGTCCGAAGCTCGTGCCGGCGGTCGACGAGGCCGACTAAACGACACGAGGAGACAGAGATGGAAGCCAGGCAGACACTGAGAGGAAGCGGCGTTCCGAAGGGTCTTGTGATCGCGCTCGCGGCATGCGCGGCCGTGGCCGTGGCGATGGGAGCTTCGGTCATCGCGAAGGACATGTCGAGCTCGAGCTCGACCGGGACGACCACCTTCCACGCAGCGCCCGGGACAGTCCTCAGGCAGGACAACCCCCCGGCCGGGGCTCCGTTCGTCATCGAGCAGGCCCCATACAGCTCCCCCGCGGCATCGCCGGCGCAGCAGCCGACCCTGGACCCAGAGGGCTTCGCCATTCCGATCTAGACGCCGACCGCTGTTCCACCGATTGGCTCGCCGAGGAGAGGGACCAAACCAGGTCCCTCTCCTTTTTTCATAATCACCGACTCATTGAGCGTCACTTGAGTGGGCGTTGAGGGGCTCGTCCGAAGCTCGTGCCGGCGGTCGACGAGACCGACTAAACGACACGAGGAGACAGACATGGAAGCCAGGCAGACACTGAGAGGAAGCGGCGCTCCGAAGGGCCTTGTGATCGCGCTCGCGGCGTCCGCGGCGATTGCCGTGGCGATGGGAGCTTCGGTCATCGCGAAGGACATGTCGAGCTCGAGCTCGGCCGGGACGACCACCTTCCACGCAGCGCCCGGGACCGTCCTCCGGCAGGACAACCCCGCCGTCGGGGCTCCGCTGCTTGACCGCGGTGCAGAGGCGGGCTCGGGGGCGCCTGCGGCGCACACCGGCCGCAGCACCGGCAGCACGTCGGTCCAGGACGATGGCAACTCACCCAACAGCTACAGCCCCGGGTGGGACGCCAAGTCGGTTCGCGAAGGCCACGGCGCGTAGGCGAGAGCCGTCATTCGGCCCACCCCTCGCTCCCCCGCCTCATGAGAGGGACCACTGCGGTCCCTCTCATCGCGTCTGGAGTCTTAAGCCTCCAGCACCTCGCGGAGCTTCGCCACGAACTCCACCGGCCGCCCGTCGAAACCACCGTGGTTCCCAGGAAACACGACCGCCTGGGTGCCCAGGCGCTTCGCGAGGCCAAGCGCGCCATTGTGCGCCAGCTGACCCTTCGACTCTTCGCCGACGGCCGCGATCAAGCGGCAGGGGCTGGCCTTGAGCGCTGCAAAGTCGGGCTCGTAGCGCGCGATGTTCCGGATGTACCGGCCGAAAAAGAACTCCATGTTTTTCTGCATCATGGCCATGGCCTCGAGCGCTTCAGGAGTCGGCTCGCCCTCTTCGGCAGGTGGCGGGCCGCCCTGGATCCCCACCAGCACCATGAACTTCTGCATCGCCGGCCACAGCCCTTGCGTGGCGCATGTGTCGCACACGTCTTCCATCGCAGCGCGAGTCTCCGCGGTGTTCGGCAGCAGTGCCGGCGATGGAGGCTCGTGAGCGACCACGGTGTCGAGCTGCTCCGGGTGCCGCACCACGAGCTCGAGCGCAATCAGGGCCCCGCCGCTGCTGGCGAACACGCACGCCTTGGAGTCAGTCACCTTGGCCAGGAGTCGGTGGACGTCGTCCGCGAAGATCTGCACCATCCGCGAGTCATCGATCGGTTCCGTCACCTTGCTGTGGGAAAGGCCGCGCGGGTCGTACGTCACGACGGTGTACCGCGAGGCGAGGTCATTCTCCATCTGCCGGAACGTCGTCGCGTCTGCCGGTCCGCCGGGCATCAGCAGGAGCACGGGACCGGATCCGCGGACCTCGTAATAGACGCTCGCGCCCGGAACCTCGAGGGTCTCAGGCTTGAAGGTCGATGTCGTTGCCATGATTCGCAACCTCCGGACAGCGTTCTTACCTCTTCTGACCGGTCTCGATCTCAAAACTAATCGGTTTCCCGCCGGCGTAACCAGGTCAGTTACGTACTTGTGTGAAGGCGATCAGATGCGCGCTCACCGCCCCGGCTTTGCTGCTCGTGGTGCAGGCGTGCGGAGGGCCGCCTGGCGTCGGGGCGGCACCCCCCGTCGCCGCCCGTCTCGTCACCGTCCGCGGAGCCGGTCCCACGCCTTCGCCCACACCAAGCACCGCCCTGTCGCGCGTCTTGACGACCCGGGAGATCTAGGGCGTACTGTCTCCCGGGATGGGAGAAGTCCGAGAGCGTCTCAAAGAGTCGTTTGAGGGCCGGCCCCAGGAACCCTAGGTGCTCGACGATCCCGTACTGATCAACGATTGGCACCCCGTGGCAAGCGCCGACCAGCTTGCCGGAGGCGGGCCGCTCGGCGCACGTCTTTTGGGCGAGGACATCGTGCTGTGGCGTTCGGGAGACGAGCACTTCGCTTGGCGCGACCTCTGCGTCCACCGCGGTACCCGGCTGTCTCTCGGGAAAGTCGTCAAAGGCGGCGCCCTCGAATGCCCCTATCACGGCTGGACTTATGGGACCGATGGGCGGTGCGTCCTCATGCCCGCGCATCCCGAGCAGACGCCTCCCGCCAAGGCTTGCGTCCAGGTTTACCGCACCGCGGTCGGCCACGGCGTGATCTGGGTGAGCCTCGGTAGGCCAGCCGGCGACGTGCCTACGTTCGAGCTGCTCGAGGATCCGGCCTACCAGGTCTTGAGGGCGGGGCCATATCGTGTGAAGGCGAGCGGGCCGCGCATCGTCGAGAACTTCCTGGACGTCGGCCATTTTCCTTTCGTCCACGAGGGGATCCTGGGCGACCGCGCGCGGCCCGAGATCGCCGACTACGAGACAACTACCGATTCGAATGGCGTGGTTGCGACCGGAGTCAAAGTCTTTCAGCCCGATCCCTATGCGACCGGACAGGGCTCGGTGGTGACCTACACCTACCGAGTTCACCGTCCGCTGTCCGCATCCTTCATCAAGCACGGGGAGCACTCGTTTGGGATGCTCCTGTCGGTGACGCCTCACGACGCAGTGGACAGCACCGCGTGGATGTGGATGGCGATGAACTATGAGCCCGAGTCACCCATGATCGAATTCCAGGACCGCATCTTCGCCCAGGACAGGCCGATCCTCGAATCCCAGCGCCCGGAGCTTCTGCCCCTGGACCTGCAAGCGGAGCTTCATCTCCGGAGCGATCGGACAGCGATCGCATACCGACGATCGCTCCGCGAGGTCGGCGTCCGAACCGGCATAGCCTGATCTGGGCGACCTCCAAGGTTGGGGGTTGCCGCGCGGCAAGACGTTCAACTAGCGCATCAAGATGGCAAGTGCCCACCATGTAGCCCGCCGCGCAAAGACGGCGACCAGACGTGGCGCCTCCAATTCCTGGCTCGAATTCCTCGAGCGCGCCGGGTACGTCGTTCGAGGCGTGCTCTACGCCAGTCGGGCAGCCTCGTGATACTCGCTGGAGGCCCGGCCGGCAAGGCCATGTTGTTCGCCGTGGTGATCGGTCTCGGCGCCTACTCGATCTGGGGCTTTGTGCGCGCGGGATTCGATCCCCTCAACCGCGGCCACGGCCCGGGTGGGATCGCGGAAAGGCTCGGCTTTGTCTGGAGCGGAATCGCCTACGCCGCGATCGTCGTTTTCGCGCTTCACCTGATCGTAGGAAGCGGTAGGTCGTCTTCCCACGATGGGACCCAGGAGGCGATCGCGAGGATCCTCGCGCTGCCGGCAGGCCACCTCGTAACAATTGGGATAGGCGTCGTCGCTATCGGCGTGGGGCTAGGCCAGTTTGTCGACGCGTATCGAGCGATCTTCAAGACCGACCTGAAGCGCACTCAGATGAACAAGGCGGAGAAGAATATCGCTGACATGCTGGGCCGCCTCGGCTTTGTCTCGAGAGGAGTCATCTTCAGCCTGGTGGGCTGGTTTGTGTTGCAAGGAGGGTTGCATCGCGATCCCTCACAGGTGCGCGGCTATGGAGGCGCCTTCCTGTTCCTGCTCACCCAGCCCTTCGGCCGCGTGTTGCTCGCGGCAGTCGCCGCCGGCTTCATCGCGTTGGGCCTTCACTCATTCGCGTGTGCGCGGTGGATTCGATTGCTCGGAAGCGGCAAGTGAGCGCGGTCAAGACCCGGACCAAAGCGACGCGGGTTCTGGTCATAAGCCGCGGAGCGGGCAACATGAAACCCGACGTCGAGGCGAAGCTGAGGAAGGTGTTTGCCGATTACCTGGTCGTCGACTTCGACCCGGACCAGGACATCGAAAAGCTCATCTCATCTCGAGCGCGAATCGTCGTCGCCGGTGGCGATGGCACGGTGGAGTTCTTCGTCCGTAAGTTCGCCGACTCCAAACATCCGGTCGGCATCGTGGCGCTCGGCACCTACAACAACCTCGCCCGAGCCCTCGGCTTGCCGACCCAGGTCGGCAAGGCGATCGCGGTGGCGAGAGACGGGCGGTCCAAGGCAATCACCCTGGGCCGGGTTAACGGCCGGATCTTCGTCGAGGCGTGCGCGATCGGACTTTTTGGAGAGACCATCGCGCTCGGCGATTCGGCAAAGGACATGGAACTCGGCAAGCTCGCGGCCAAGCTGAAGCTCGTCGTCTGGGCCAAGCCGTTCCGGTACGAGCTGAGCGGCGACCTCGAGGGCAGCGGGTCCGCGATGTCGCTCGTCTTCAGCAACACGGCCACCATCGGGAGCCAGCTTCGGGTCAGCGATGCAACGCCAATCGATCGATCTCTCGAGTTCACGGTTCATGCGGGCCGAACCCGCAGCGACATCGTGGGCCGGGCCATCAAATCAGCGTTGAGTCTCGAGCGCAGCGAAGATGGAGCCGCCCAGGTGTTCCGATTCAGCAAGCTCGAGGTCAAGACCAGGCCGAGGGTGCGGGTCTACGCGGACAACTTCCTGGTCGGGCGGACGCCGGCCACGATCACGGCCGAAACCAGCGCGCTGAAGGTTTTGCTTCCCAGGTGAGCCGACCCGCGCAGGCCGGAAAAGCCGCGGAAGAAGTCCTCGCGGGCGACCCCCGTGCCAGCGCGCGCGCGTGGCTTTGGCCGCTGGTTGTCGTGGTGGCAACTTTCTTCGCGATGGATACGTATCTCGTCGCCACGCAGCCCCTGCTGCCGTTTGACGTTCCTGTCGCAACTTTTGTGCAGTCGTTCCCGTGGGGCCCGGTGACTTACGTCTTCGACCTGATCAACTACACCGCGGGCTACGTGCAGGTCGCGGTCGGAATCGCCGCCGTGGCCATCGTTTTCATGTGGGAAAGACGAGCCGGGTACCTGATGGCCATCGGATCCATATCGAGCCTGCTCGACAACGGCATCAAGCTGCTCATGGCCCGCCAGCGTCCGAGCGCCGACCTGGTGCACATCCTCACGCCGGCGCCCGGCTACAGCTACCCGAGCGGCCACGCGGTGTTCTTCACATGGCTGAGCTTCATGCTTGCGTTCTCGCTGGCGCCTCACGTCACGCCGCGGTATCGGTCGATCCTGTGGGTGGGCGCCGCCATCGTCATCGTGCTGGCGTGCCTGGCCCGCGTATGGGCGGGCGACCACTGGCCGAGCGACGTGTTGGGCGGCTTGCTCCTCGGCCTCGGCTGGTCCGCGTTTGTCGTGTGGCTCCCGGAGCGATGGCTGCCGGCTCCAACCTTGAACTGGTTTAGAGGAAGGCGCCGGCGCGCGACCTGATCAATCGCCCGCTGCTTGCCGTTGCGGTGCTGACCGCCGTCGTCGCAACGGTCCTGTCCGTCTATGTGGCAGGCCACCCGTTCATACCGCAGGATGCGCAGATAGAGCGCGACGTCCAAGCGACGGACTGGGGACCGCTGGCCCTGAGCTTTCCATTCTTCAGCTGGATCGGCGACGCCAAGGGCTTCGTGTTCGAGGTGATCACCTTCGCCGCGATCCTTGTCTTCAACCGCCGCGCGTGGATCTTCGCCGCGGGAGCGGTGTTCAGCGGCGGGTGGTACGTCCTGTTGAGTCACCTGATCAATCGCCCGCGCCCCACCACCAGCCAGGTGCTGCGGGTGACCGAGCATCCAGGCGCTTCGAGCTATCCGAGCGGGCACACGATCTTCATCGTCACTATCACGGTCGTCCTTCTGTTGTGCCTCGGGTACCGATTCCTGCCTCGGTGGGGACGCGTCGCGGGCTGGGTCGTGGTCGCTTTGCTCATCACGGCCAATGCGCTCGGACGTATGTATACCGGCGCTCACTGGCCGACGGACGTGCTGGGCGGACTCTTGATCGCGGTCGCCTGGCTGACCCTCCTGGTGTCATTCCGCTGGATATCGAGCCGAATCCTCGAATAGGCGCACCGGGCGCCTTTCCGCACCTCTGACGCCAGACGTGCGCCTGTGGCAGGCGCCACGCGCACCGTTGACGCCAGAGATGCGGAATTGGTTTTTCAGACTCAGCTCATCGCTCGAGCTCGGCTCGCACGTAGTCGAGGAACTGGTTGCGGCGCGACTCGTTCTGAAAGGTCCGGAACGAGAACAGCTGCGCATCGGCGACGAACTCGGTCTGGGCGGCTTCGAGCCGCTGGCTCAACGCCACTTCCTGCGCCGCCTTCTTCTCGGCCTGGCGCCGCAGCCTGTGGGCTTGCCCTTCTGCCTGTGACACCTGGCGCGGCTTGGTGAAGCTGAGGACCACGATGCCGAGCCAGACCATCATCGTCGTGAAGATGGTCAGGGCCGCGGCCTCCAACACCGCCGCGAGGGCATCGCCGGCGGTGACCCACAAGAACCAGTAACGCAAAGCCCCGATGGCAAGCAGGCCAAGCGTCAGCGCGAGGATGGTCACCGTCCGCCTCCAGCCTGACTTGTAGTGCACGACGGCCCACATCCCGGCGGCCAGCGCGCCAACGATGACCGCCGTGATTCCCCACGTGGGCAGTGGATCGAGGCCGAAGGTCTGCGCGGCAAGATTTGCCGGGAGCGCGTCGAGGCCGACGAACAACGTCGCCAGCAAGGCTCCGAAGACAAAGCCCAGCCGGTTGTGGCGGTGCTGGTCATACGCGCGAGCCCTGCGTCCGGCGTCGAGCTCCGCCTCCGCCGCTCGTTCGTTGAGACTCCGGCGATCGCGCTCGGTTGACCTGAGCTTCTGCGCATCTGTTTTCAGGTCCTGAAATTCCCTCGCCACTCGCGGCTTGGCCAGGAATTCGCGCATCGTCACGATGAATCCATCCGTTGCAGCCAGGTCCAGCTGGGGCGGTGGTGCGATCCTCTCGATTGATTCCATCTGTCCTCCTCCGGGGTTTCTAGTGATTGACGACCTGAGCCAGCTGCAACTGGGTCAGGGCAGGGTCCAGCGCGTTCACCGCCGGCGCCCCGGCAGCCAGGCCCGCGGACTTCCACGCCGCGACCGCTTGCGGGTCGGAGACGTTGGCCACGACCAGGGTCACCTCGGCAAAGCTGCGCGGCGCGAGCGGTGCGGGACTGTCGCCGCCCCCGAGCAGAAGCAGCGTGCGATGTCCGGAGAGGCCGGCCAGCGTGGTGAGGCCCACGCCGATCGACGTCGAGAGGGCCGGCCCACCCGATGAGCCCGTGGTGAGAATCTGCGTGCCGGTCTTCTTCTCGAGCTGGCCGATCACCTGGCTCTGCCACGGTTGGACCGCCTGGTCGGCCTCCGCGCGCCACGCGGCCACCCGCGACGCGTTGACCGCGTTGTTGTTGGCGACCGTGTGCGAGTACTGGGCCCGCTGATAATCAGTCGGGTTGTTCGGGGCCGGCGGAATTCGCATCAACTGCGGTGGCGGAGGTCCCGCCGGTGCGCGCGTGGCGAGCAGCAATGGATCCTGCGCCGCACCGTCCGGCAGCGTCACGCGCTCGCCGGCGTGAATCACGCTCCAGTTGCGGCCAGAGATCGGTCCGAACTGGGGGTTGACGGCCTCGACCGTCGAGAGGGTCAATCCGTTGGCGATCGCGATCGAGCTCAGGCTGTCGCCGCGCTGCACGACATACTGACGCGCCAGCCCGGTCTGCAGCATCATCACCACCACGGACTCGCCAGGACTTGCGCTCGCGCGAATCACATCTTCCAGCTGCCGGAGCTGATCTGCCATGTGGCCGGACGATGGGTCCACGAGCACGACCAGGGCGAGTGGGGGAGGTGGCCGGTATTGCTCCGTGTTGGCGAGCGCGCCGCTGCTTCCGCACGCCGCCAGGCTCAACGCGAGAATCGCCAGAACCGTCCGTGCCCGCTTCACGAACCTCATCCGCTACCGCCCTCCTGGGCTCCGCGCCGGGCCGGCTCTCGCGCCCGCCCATTTCGGTACCCAAGCGACAACGCCCCGGCAAAGCCGGCTACCGACTCAGCGTTCTCTCAGGATCGGCGCCTCAGGATCGGTTGGACCGCCCCGTCAGCAGCCGACCCAGCCGAACAGTTGCTGCAGCTTGATGCGGTCGAAGCCTCTGACGATCTGGTTGTTGCCAATCCGAAGCATCGGGACTTGATCGCCGTCGAGCTGCTCCCATTCCCGCATCGCGCGGGGATCGCGGTCGATCGCGCGGAAGTCGAAGGTGACGCCAAGCTCGTTCAGGAGCTCGACCATCGCGTTCGACTCGCGGGAGTCGTGGGAGCCGTACAGGACCGCTTCAGAGTCACCCATCTGTGTAATCAACGCGAGGCTAGGCGGATTAGAGCGATAGAGCCAATCAATTGTTTCGATTGGGTGCATAGACCAACCTGATGCACGATCTGCAATGCACCTCGTCGTAAGCGTTGCCGTCGCCACTGGGTGCGCGCTGCTGCCATGGGCCGTGGTTCGCGTGCCAACGCGCTGGGTGGCCATCTCCGCGGCGCCGGCGCTGGCGCTGATGGTGGCCGGCACGGTCCTCGGCCTGCCCTTCTATCCGTTCAGTGACGTCGTCGTGCTTGGATTCGGCGTCCTCGCCGGCATCGTGCTCGGCCGCGCCATGCCGCCCAGGTTCAGGCCATTCCTCGTCCTTCTCCTCATCCTTAGCGCGCTCGACGTGGCGCAGAACATCGTCTTCTCCGGACCGTCGCCCGCCCCCTCGACGGCTCGGTCACGACGCTGGATCCGCACCTGATCTGGCTCAACTTTCGAATTCCGCTTGCGCCCGGGCACTTCAACATCGGCTTCGCCGACCTCCTTCTGATCGCCGCGGTGAGCGAGCAGCTCCGGCGGCGCGACGTTCGGCTGGCGCTCGCCGTGCTCCCGGGCGTGATCGGCCTTGGCCTCGGAGAGGCCGTGGTCGCATCACTGCCCCAGTCGCCGCCGGCCCTGGTGACCGCGCTCGTTCAATCCGTCATCCCGTTCTTGACCGCGGGCTACCTGCTGACAGAGCTGGCGATCAACCAGACGTCGCCCGAGTCCTGAGCGGCTAGCGGCGGCCGGCCTCCCACCCGCAGGCTGCGCGCACGGCTTGCGCCAGCGACTGGAGGTTGATCCACTGGGCCTGGGTCGTTGGGCGTCCCTGCACCCACGCGGCCTTCAGCGCTTGCAGGGCCGCGGTGCAGGCAGCGGATGGCGTGAAGGTGGTCAACTTTGGCGCGGTCTCAGCGGCGGGCGCGCATGCGGTGCGCGCGGCGCTGAACAGTGATTTGAAGTTGGCCAGCTCAGCCGCGTCGTCGTCGACGTCGGTCCCATCGCCGGGGTTGGTCTTTGCGAGCGCCCGCTCGGACGCATCCTCTGCCGAGTCATTGATGGCGGCGGTCTTGATCGCCTGGATCGCTGCGCTGCATTCGGCGCTCGGCGCTGCCTGCATCCTGGCCGGCTGATCGCTCGCCCGGCTCGTTGGCGCTGCAGCAACCACCGCCTGTGATGCCATCGCGATTGCGATCGCGGCGGTGATGCCTGCTGCGGCACCGGTGTAACCGACGAACTTGCGAATCGAAGTCATTCGTAGCCTCCTCGTGTTGCCCCGGTTGGGCCCGGAGAGACTAACCGATGACGGGGCCGCTGAGCAACGCCTTCAGCTGGGCGGGGCTGATGTTTCCGCCGCTGCAGATCAACGCAACGCTGCGGCCACGCATCCGATCACGCAACTTCAGCGCCGCGGCAAGCGCGGCCGCGCCCGCGGCCTCGACGAGCGTGCGCGTCTTCTCGATCATCAACGCGGTGGCGGCGTCGATCTCGTCGTCGGAGACGAGCACGAAATCGTCCAGGAGCCGGCGCAAGGTCCGCTGCGGCAGCTCGAAGGGCGTTGCCGTCGAAAGGCCCTCCACGCGCGTCCGGTTGGTCGACTCCTGAAGCTTGCCCGACTTCCAGCTCAGGTAAGCCGCCTGCGCCTGGTCGGACTGGACGCCGATGACCTGAATGTCCGGGTTGATCCCCTTGGCGACGATGCACGCGCCGGCCGCGCCCGATCCGCCGCCGATGGGCACGATGACGGTGTCGATGTGAGGTTGCTCTTGCAGCACCTCGAGGGTGTGGGTTCCGACGCCCGCGATGAGGAGGGGCTCGTCGCCGGAGTGGATGTAGCGATAGCCGTGCTCGCGCGCCAGCTTCTCGGCGTTGGCGCGAGCATCGTCGTAACGCTCCCCCGCGAGGACGACTTCTGCGCCGAGGTCCTGCATCGATTCGACCTTCACGGGGTTCGCCGCGTGAGGCGCACAGATGACGGCGCTAACTCCAAAAAGCTTTGCCGCGTACGCGACGGACTGGCCGTGGTTGCCTGTCGATGCGGCGATGACGCCCCGCCGGCGCTCGTCGTCATCCAGGCGGCTAACCAGGTTGATGCCGCCGCGCACCTTGAACGCGCCGGTGGGGTTGTGGTTCTCGTGCTTGACGTGGATCTCGGCCCCAACCAGGCGGTCCAGCGGGGCATATCGCCGCAGCGGAGTCGGCTGGAGATGAGGCCGGATCTGCCGCGCCGCGTCGAGCACATCGGCGAAGTTCGGCTCCTTCAGCTGCGGCATCGCTGACAGATTAGGCTTGCGCCATGCCCCTTGCCGATTTGCGCGGCCAGCGGCTGCACTACGCGGACTCGGGCGGATCGGGCACGCCGCTTGTTCTGAGCCACGGTTTCCTGATGGACGGCGATATGTTCAACCACCAGGCCGAGGCGCTGGCCGGCCGCCACCGCGTCATCACGTGGGACCAGCGCGGCCACGGCCGCACCGTGTCGACGCCGGAGCCCTTCAGCTACTGGGACTCGGCTGATGACCTCGCCGCCTTGCTCGATCACCTCGGAGTCGGGCGCGCGGTGATCGGCGGCGAGAGCCAGGGCGGCTTCGTCTCGCTCCGGTTCGCCCTGCGTCATCCCGCGCAGACCGCCGGGCTCGTCCTCATCGACACCCAGGCCGGCACCGAAGACCCGGACAAGGCGCTCCAGTACGACCTGATGCATGAGGTGTGGGTCGGCTCCGGCCCGAACGACCAGCTGCTGGAGATGGTGGCCGCCATCCTCATCGGCAACCAGCGGCCGGAATCGGCGGCCTGGATCTCGCGCTGGAAGGCGCTCGACCCCAAGACCCTCACCCAGATCTACCGCACGCTCATGGACCGGGATGACGTCACGGCGCGCCTGGCCGAGATCAGAGCGCCGGCCATCGTCGTCCACGGCAACGACGACGTGGCGATCGACATGTCGCTGGCCGAGAAGCTTTGCGCCGGGCTGTCCGGGTGTCCTGGCGTGATATGGATCGACGGCGCAGGCCACGCCAGCAACCTGACGCACCCCGAGCCGGTCAACCGCGCGATCGAGTCTTTCCTGGCGTCCGTACCGGAGCACGCTCGGATCGCTGGGGAACCGGCCTAAACCGGCTCAAATCGCCGGCCCGACCCTCAACATATCGGCCGTGCCCAAGACGATCGCAAAGATCACCCTGGCTGCGGCGGTCGTGCTGGCCGCGGCGGGATGCGGCTATGACACCAGCACGACGTTCAACGCCGATGGCTCGGTGACGGTCGGCCTGAAGCTTCTGTTCCCCAAGGAGCTGATGCAGGGCTCCAACGGCGTGTCAGTTTCGGGCTTCAGCGCCTCTGACGTCGCCGCGGCAAACGCCAGCCTGCAGAAGCAGTATCCGGGGGCCAAGATCGCGATCATCAAAGAGGGCGACGACTCCGGAGCGTTGATCACGGTCCCCTTCAAAACCGAAAAAGACGCTTTCAAGTTTCTCACCGCTCCTTCCAAGTTGTCACCGTCGGGGGTCACGTCGGGCTCGGGCGTCTCGATGAATCTATCGAACACGGGCGGGCTTTTCTCCTCGGCGACCCACACCACGGCCGGCCAGACCGACACCTACTCATTCACAACGGTGCCGCAGCCCATGGCCTCACCTTCGCCCGGAACGCAACAGGTCATCTCAGACGCGGAGGTTGCCTCGATCTTCGTGATCACGTTCTCGCTGACCGTCCCGCACGAGATCACCTCGGCGCCCGGCGCCCTGTTCACTCTGGACCGCAAGACGGCGATCTGGAAGCTCAGCTGGACCAAGGCGCAAACGCTGACGGCCACCACCGGTCCCGCGGTGGGGCTGGTGGCAAACGTTTCCCCGGCGCCGGATTCGCGACTCGTGATCGCCGTCGGTCTCGTCGCCGTGGCGGTCGGCTTCCTGTTGGGGGTCCTGATCCCGTGGCGGCGCATGCGGGTGGCCGTGCCCCAGCCAGCGGGCCAAGCAGTCGCTGTCGAACCGGTGGTTCCGGACTCCGCGCCGGCCGAATCGCCAGGCTCCTGGCCGGGGCCCCCGCCCGAAGCGCCGCCTCCCTCCGCTTCCGGCTAGCCACCTTCAGGGCGTCAAGCCCACTGATTTACAAAAAGCCCCACAATTTGATCGCGTCGTCGTGGGGTTCTGGGTGGTCCTCCTCGAGACTCTGGGGGACTGCTGAGGAGGTGGGGGCTAAGTGAAAAGGGCTCTTCGGATCGGGGTGATCGTGCTGCTGGCGCTTGCGCTGGTGGGCAACGCGGCGCTTGGAGTCGGCGCTTATGTGACACGTGAGCCGGCCGCGAAGCCGCTGACCGGTGACCGGATCGTGACCGCCTCCCGGCCGGCCGTCGTGCTGGTGCAGGCGAACTACTCTCTATCCGCCTCGCTCGCCAGCATGGACATGCCGCAGAGCAAGGTCGACGAGCTCGTGGCCCAGATTCAGGCCATGTACCGATCAGGCCAGATCAGCACGCTGGCCCAGGCGGAGCGGGCGG
>VBII01000173.1 GCA_005887735.1 Chloroflexota bacterium | reverse complement strand
GACCGAGCTGGTGGAAGCCTTGCGCCGTGAAGCCGAGGAACTGGATCTCGGCCACCGGGACCATGCCGGCGATGGCAAGTCCAAGCGAGGCTCCGATGATGCTCGCCTCCGCGAGCGGCGTGTCGACGACGCGGTCGGCGCCGAACCGCTCGACCAGGCCGCTGGTCGTCCTGAACACGCCGCCCAGCTTGCCGACGTCCAGGCCGAGCACCATGACTCGAGGATCCGCCTCCATCTCCTCGGCCAGCGCGCTGTTGATCGCCTCGACGATGTTGCGCTGCGTCATCTCATGCGTCGTGGCCGTCGAGCAGCTCGGCTCTCTGCCGAACCAGTCGCGGAGGCGGGTCCTGATAGACATTCGCGAAGACGTCTTCGGGTCGGGGCGCGGCCGCGGAACGTGCGAGCTGAAGGGCACGGTCGTTCTCTTCACGCAGCTCGTCGGTCAGCGCGGCCTCGCGGTTCGCGTCCCACAAACCAAGGGCGGCCAGGTACTTCTGGACGCGCTCGATCGGGTCGCGCGAGCGGGCTTCGTCGTATTCCTTTGGGTCCTGGTAGCGCGACGGGTTGTCGGTCGTGTTGTGGAAGCCCATCCGATACGTGACCGCCTCGATGAGGCTCGGCCCGCCCCCGCCGCGCGCGCGCGCGACCGCCTCGGACGTGACGTCATAGACGGCCATGACGTCGTTCCCGTCCACCTCGGCGCCCTCCAGCCCATATCCGGCCGCACGCAGGGCGAAGCTGCGGGTCGCCGACTGGACCCGCCGCGACGTCGAGATGGCCCACTGGTTGTTCTGGAGGAAGAACACGATCGGCGCCTTCACGACCCCCGCCAGGTTCAGCGCCTCGTGGAAATCGCCCTCCGAGGAGCCGCCGTCGCCGATGTACGCGATCACGACGGAGTCTTGCCCGCGCAGGCGGAGGCCCCACGCGAGCCCGGTCGCATGAGGTAGCTGTGCGGCGATAGAAACCTGCGTCGGCAGCACATTGACCCCATCGGGGATGCGCGCCGGCCCGATCTTCCCGAGGTACTGGGCGGTGATCACCTCGAGGGGAAGTCCATGGTGGACGGTTGCCATGAGCTCGCGGTACTGGGGCACCATCCAGTCGCGAGCCGGATCGACCGCCATCGCCGAGCCCATGATGGAGGCCTCCTGGCCCGTGCCGGGCGAGTAGACGCCGAACTCACCCTGCCGCTGCAGTGCGATC
The DNA here is from genome assembly GCA_005887735.1 of Chloroflexota bacterium. GTDB lineage: Bacteria > Chloroflexota > Dormibacteria > Dormibacterales > Dormibacteraceae > 40CM-4-65-16. The sequence goes on along the minus strand of VBII01000173.1, from coordinate 447 downwards.
ACCCGCTGGTCGTAGAGCCGGGATTTCATCATCCAGCGCAGGGCTTCGAGGAGAAATTCCTCCTCCATACGCGACTTCGCCCCCGGGGCGACCCATGTTGGAAGCCCAGGTGTAGTCGCCGCAGAAGTGGATGCCCCCCACCGGCTCGGCCAACTGCTCGTACGTCTTCATGCGGCCGACGCTGTACAACGGCATGCCATAGGGCCATCGTTGCACTTCAACCCTCACTACCCGATCGCGGTACTCGGGGTGGTGTCGGAACAGCTCGCGCAGGGTGCCCGTCTTGATCGTGTGGTCGGGGTCGTCCCAGATCACGCGAGCTGTCGGGTCGCCGACGATGTTGTGGAAGCAACCTCCGTGCTCGTCGAAATTGCCGGGCGTTCTGATGACGAAAGCGTCCAGGTTGTAGGCGACGTCCGACCGCCCGGCGGTGAGCGGGTAGCGAGT
>VBII01000172.1 GCA_005887735.1 Chloroflexota bacterium | reverse complement strand
TACCGGGGGATGCCGGGCAGCGATCGCGCTTCGATCACCTTCGGCATCAAAGAAGTGCTCGAGCTCCAGGCTGTTATCGCGTTTGCGCGCAAGCGAATCCCCAACGCGAGGATCGGATTGCTGGGCTACTCGATGGGAGCTGTCGTGTCCTTGCTCGGGGCGGCCGGGGAGCCGGGCGTCCAGGCTCTCGTGCTCGACAGCGCGTTCAGCGACCTCCGCCGCCTGCTGGTCGAAAACGTCCGCAGCACGAGCAAGCTGCCGGGAACGCCGTTCGTGTGGCTGGCGGGCCTGATGTTCTGGCTGCGCACGCGGTGCTGGATCTCAGCCTGCAGTCCGGTCGATGTGTTGAGCTCGCTCGAGCCCCGGCCGCTGTTCTTCATCCACGGCGGAGCGGACGCGATCACCAACGTCAACCACAGCCGCCGTCTTTACGACGCATACCGAGGCCCGCGCGAGATCTGGATCGTGCAGGGCGCGCCGCATACCGGCGCCTACTTCGCGGACCGGCCGCTGTACGTCGAGCGGGTCGCAGGCTTTTTCGCGCGCCACCTGGGCCTGGACGTGAGCAGCCACCTGCGCCTGGTCGAGGAAGAAGAAGTCTCCTAGCCGGCAGGGACCGCGACATTTCGCCTCGCTGACGTCAGCCGTGCGGAATTCCGACACCTGAGGCGCACCGCTGGCGTCAGACGGGCGGAATCCGGGGGACCTTGAGCGTGCTCGACAGGAGGATTCCGTTCGCCCAGTATTGACCGGTCGGTCCGGCGGGCAGAAGGTCGTAGGTCCGCTCGCCCGCATATGGAACAAGCTCCCAATGCATGATCGTCGAGCCGTCGAGGCCGTCACCCTTTTGCAGCGCGCCGAGGGCGCGGCCGTCCGCCGTTCGATGGCCCGGCGACGCGAGCAGCTCCCGTCCGTCCGCCAGGACCAGGTGAACCATCATGTGCCCGGCAGGCACCGGCATGCTGCCGACCTCGATCACTGGTGCCGCGACACGAGAACCGTTCGCAGTCTCGGTCCAGACCACTGTGCCGACGTGCAGATCGGTCACCAGGACCGGTCCGCGAGGGGTTGCGATCAGAGTCGACGCGGCGAGGCAGATCGGGCAGTTGGGCGCGCTCGTTGCGGTGCGGGAGGTGACGCTAACGACTCCGTCCACTCGCACCTGGCCGCCGACCATCTGATACGTGCCGCTGGTCGGCTGGGTTCGGATCTGGAACACGTACAGCTGACCGCTGTAGGTGTCGGTGAGAGTCAGCGCGCGCAGCAATTTCCATGCTTTGTAAGCGACGAGCTTCTGCGCATCGGTCAGATCGCCGGACGGCAGATGCTCGTGCGCGACGATGGCGGCGTAGGCCTCCGCGTCGGATTTGATCTGGGGGTACGTCGAGATTGCGTTGGCCTGCTCGCCGCCTTCCCGCGCGATGGGGTAGAAGTCGGGGTCGCAGTAGACCGGCTTCCCCACCGCATCCATCACGGCGAACTTCAGCTGGGTCGTGCTGAGAGGGCTTCCGACTACCGGCGTCGGATTCACGGACCCGCAGCCGGCTGCCGCCAGCAGGGCCAGCACGAGCGCCGTTCTCACTTCACTGACAAGACGTTGGGGGCTGGATTTGGTAACGGATGGCGGAACCAAACACCCCCCTCAGTCGTATTCAACTGAGATGGGTGACCGTAACGGCGAACCTATAATCGCGGGAGTGGGGGGAGCCGAAATCGTCACGAGGGTCGCTGACTCGTTCCTCACGAACGTCAGCCGCGCCATCGTCAACAAGTACGAAGAGGTCCGGCAGTGCCTGGTCACGCTTCTGTGCGAAGGCCACCTTCTGATCGAGGATGTCCCGGGCGTCGGCAAGACGATGCTCGCCAAGTCCCTGGCCCGCTCGCTGGACTGCACCTTCCGGCGCATCCAGTTCACGCCCGACCTTCTGCCGTCCGACGTGACCGGCGTGCGCGCCTTCAACCAGAAGACCAACGAGTTCGAGTTTCGCCCCGGACCTGTGTTCGCGCAGGTCCTGCTTGCCGATGAGATCAACCGCGCGAGCCCGAAGACGCAGGCCGCGCTGCTCGAGGCGATGGAAGAGCACCAGGTCACGATCGACGGTGAGACCCACCTTCTGCCGAAGCCTTTCATGGTCATGGCCACCCAGAACCCCGTTGAGTACTCAGGCACGTTTCCGTTGCCCGAGGCGCAGCTCGACCGCTTCCTCATGAAGGTGCGGCTCGGCTACCTCACGGAGAAAGAGGAGGCCAACCTGCTCAACCAGCACAAGGTAGAGTCGCCGTTCGAGGAGCTCCAGCCAGTCGTTTCACCAAACGAGCTGAAGGCAGCCCAGGCGGCCGTGCGGGAGGTGTTCGTCAAGCCCGAGCTTCGCGAGTACATCGCGCGACTGGTCGGCCGCACCCGCAACAACCCGGAGGTCGCGTTGGGCGCGAGCACGCGTGGAACGCTTCACCTTTTCCACGCCAGCCAGGCGTTTGCCGCGATCCAGGGACGGAGTTATGTACTTCCCGACGACATCAAGACGCTGGCCGAGCCGGTCCTCGCCCACCGCATCATCCTGCGGCCGAACGCGGAGATGCAGGGACAGAGCGCGGGCAAACTGGTCGCGGGTCTGCTCGAACGCGAGCACGTGCCGCAGATGGCCTTCGACGGGTAACGAACTTCTAAAGGATTCCCCATGAGCAAGGTCGCCCTCGCCACTGCGCTCGGCCTGCTCCTGTTCTTCACCTACCTGACGGGGATCCGTCCGGCATACGCGTTTGCGTACGGCCTCTGTCTTCTGTTCGTGATCGCCTGGATATGGCCGCGGCTTGCCATCCGCGGTGTGACGGTGACGCGCCGGGTCGATCCGGGCACGCCGACGGTCGGCGAGGTCTACGAGGAGACGTTTGAGGTGCGGCGCAAAGGATGGATACCCGCGCCGTGGGTCGAGGTCCGCGACCTCAGCCAGGTCAACGACTACCAACCGGGGCGCGTGATCTCGCTCGGCAGCGAGCTCGTGCGTTGGAAGGCGCGCGGCGTCTACCGCCGGCGGGGTTGGTTCGCCCTTGGGCCCACGTCGTTGCGCGTGCGCGAGCCGTTCGGCCTTTTTGAGCGTGAGCTCAAGCTCACACAGCGAACCTCGATCCTCGTCTATCCGCGCGTCCGGCCCGTGCCCGACCTGATGACGCCCAGCGCGCAGCAGGTGGGCAGCACGACTTCATTCGGAGCCTGGGCGGACTACCCGCCGGAGACTGGCGGCGTACGCGACTACACCACCGGCGACAGCTTCGGCCGCATCCACTGGCCTCTCTCCGCCAAGCACCAGCGGCTCATGTCGAAGACGTTCGAACAGCCGCTGACCACCGACCTCTGGATCCTCCTCGACCTCGACCGCGCCGTGCACTTCGGCGAGGAAGAGGAATCCACCGTCGAATACGCGGTCAGCCTCGCGGCCTCGATGGCGTCCCAGGTGCACAGCCGCGGCCGCCAGGTCGGACTGATCGCCAACGACTCGCGGGGCACAATCCTCGAGCCCCACCGTGCGGTGCGGCAGGACCGCCTCATCCTCGACTACCTCGCCGTTTGCCAGGCTGACGGGCGTACGCCGCTCACCCAGACGCTGGCGCGGGATCGGATTCGACGCCTCCCGCGGAGGGCGATCGCCGTCATCACCCCGAGCGCCGACCCGGCGTGGGTGCGGCTGCTCCAGGCAGTGCGCGGCAAGCGCTCGACGCTGATCGTCTTTTACGTCGACCCGGCAAGCTTCGGCGGTCCGGACCAGAACCCGAGCTTCGATCTGGGCCAGGACGTCGACCTGTACGTCGTTCGCCGCGGAGACGACTTCGCGCGGCTTGTAAGGACCAGGGATGCGATCCGTATCTCCTAGCCGCGAGCTTGGCCGGCCCGACGGATTCGACGCCGGCATCGCGCAGTCCGCGGCATGGGACCGCGCGCGCGAATGGTTGGGCGGGGGTCGTTTCTGGTCCGCGGTCCTCGTCCTGCTGGTGACGCTGACCGTCGCCAAGTCGACCGCAACGGTCCATTGGGTGGACGGGATCGACGTCATCACGCCGATCGCAATCGTCGCCGCGCTGCTCATGAGCATCCTGGCGCTGCTTCCCATCCGGGAGGTGGTCGGGCTCGCCATCGGCGCGCTGCTGGCGCCGGTGGCGGCTGTGATCGGCTCCTGGCCGCAGCTGCACCACAGCCACCCGTCAGATGTCGTCGGGCCGCAGCTCATCGGCGTCTGGTGGAACCGGGTGCAGGATGGGAGCGCCACCTCCGACCCCGCTTTCTACCTCGTCCTCATCTGCCTCTTGATGTGGGTCACCGGGGCGTGGCTCAGCTGGTGCGTGCTCCGCTGGCGCAAGCCGATGCTGGGCTTGATCCCGGGGGCGGCCGCCTTCGCCACCAACATCCTGAACATTCCGAACGACCAGAACGGATACGTGCTCGCAATGCTGGTCTTGACGCTGGCGCTGCTCTTGTGGACCAACTACACGGGCTCGATCGCCAATGCGGTGCGGGCCAGGGTCAAGCTCACAGGCGACGCGCGATGGGACTTCTGGGAGAGCGGCCTCGTGGCCATGGCCGCGCTCATCGTCCTCGGCATCATGCTGCCCCCGCTGTCCACAGGCGACAAGACACTCGACCTGGAGTCGGGCGTCTTCACGAGCTGGGCACAGCTTCAGCAGCGCCTGAGCAATCCGGGCATCTTCAGGTCCGGAGGCGGACACGGCGTGACCGGCTTCAGCGAGGACGTCAAGCTGAGCGGCTCTCTGCAGCGCACGCGCGACATCGTCTTCGTCTACACCGTCGTCGGCGACTACGCAGGTCCCAAGTACTTCAGGGGCGTGAACGCGACCCTGACGCTGGGAGGCGAGTGGCGTTATCCGGCTTCAAACGGCTACCAGCAGATCATCCCCAAGAACCAGTTTCCAGACTTCTCGGAGAACTACGAGAAGCTTGCCGGAGCGACGATCGACGTGACCATGCGCGCTCCGCCGGTCGGCTACGCGGACGTGCTGTTCTATCCAGGGCAGCTCTACAAGATCGATCGGACGACGCTCGCGACGCAGGTGCCGTTGATACCGGGCCCGCAGTCGGACAGCCTCCAGTCGGTCGACCGGCTCAGCACCATCCGGCCGCCCACGTCGGCCGGCAACTACGCGGTGACCGCGGACTTTTCGACAGCGACGACAAGCGACCTCGAAAGCGCGAGCACCACCTATCCCGACTGGCTCACCCAGTTCTCGACGCTGCCCGTGACCGGCTACCGCAGCCCGGATGTGCTCAGCAGGATCCACGACCTGGCGCTCCAGATCACAACTTCGGCGCACGCCACCAACCCCTACGACAAGGCCACGGCCATCGAGGCATACCTGCGGGATCCACACAACTACACCTACACGCTGGACGCCAGGACACCGGCCGGCCGGGACCCGATCGACTACTTCCTGTTCACCTCCAAGCGCGGATACTGCGAGTTCTTCGCGACCGCCATGGGTGACATGCTGCGGTCGCTGGGAATCCCCACTCGCCTGGTGAACGGGTTCGGGCCCGGCAATTTCGAAACCAGCATCCATAGCTGGGTCGTCCGCGGTGAGGACGCGCACACGTGGCCCGAGGTCTACTTCACCGGATACGGCTGGATCCCGTTCGAGCCGACGGCGGACGACCTCAACGCATACACGCCGATCCCTCGCGGTCAGACCGGCAACAACCCCTGCCTGCGCGACGCGCAGTGCGACCCGAGCTCCATCACGGCCGGAATTCCCGGCGTCGTGACGACTCCAAAGGGGGGACGCCCTGAGCCGACCGACCCCAACGGCGGTGGCCCTGGAGGTGGGATCACAGTGGCTTCGATCAGCGGTGCGACGGTGACCAGGATCGTGGCCTTTCTCGTCGCGCTGATCTTGCTCTTCCTCGTGGTTGCATCGCGTTATCTGCGACCGCGCACTGTGATGTCGGTGTGGAAACGCATGCTGGTACTGGCGAACCTGGCCGGCGCTGAACGCAGGGTCGGCGAGACTCCGCTGGAGCTCGGCCGGCGGCTGCAGCGGACGTTCCCGGAAGCGGCCGAGCCGGTGGGCGCATTGGCCGGAGGTTTCGTCGTGTCCGCATACGCTCCGCCCGAGGTGGCATCGACCGCCCGAACATCTGTCATGGAGGCGTGGGTGGCGCTGCGTCCACTGCTGTTGAGACGGGTCTTCGGGCGGCTCAGGCCAACCAGGATCTAGTCTTTTCGGCGTGGCAGCGGTCGCCGGGAGGATCTACCCGGCGGTGCGGATCGAGATCGACCCCGAGCGTGTGGCTGACTTCGCCCGCGCGATCGGTGCCGACCCTTCGGGCGAGGTGCCGCCGACCTTCGCCGCGGTCTACGCCTTGGGCGCGACCGCCCCGCAGCTGTTCGGGGACCAGGACGCGGCGATTGATTACGCCCGCCTGCTGCACGCCGAGCAGGAGTTCGAATGGCAGCGTCATCCTCGCGCCGGCGAGACGGTCACGTCGGTGGGCCGCGTCGCTTCCGACACGAGCCGTCGCGGCATGCGCTTCGTGACGTTGGAAACCGAGACGACGGATGCCGCGGGCGCACCGGTGTGCCGCTCCCGCACGCTTTTTGTGATTCGCTCATGACAAAGCGCGAGGTCAAGTTCACGCGCGAGCAGATCGCTGCTTACGCTGCGGCGTCCGGGGACCAGAACCCCATCCACCTCGACGACGATTTCGCGCGCTCGGTCGGCCTCCCTGG
>VBII01000169.1 GCA_005887735.1 Chloroflexota bacterium | reverse complement strand
CCTGGTCGGCGAGCTGACTCAAGAGCAGCTCGAAGGATTCCTGAGAGAACGTGGGCTGGCTCGCTACAAGTGGCCCGACGCGATCTATCGCCTCGACGAGCTTCCTTTGTCAGGGCCGGGCAAGGTGAACCGCAAATCGCTCCGCGAGCTCGCGGCCCAGCGATGAGGGTCCAGCTGGACGGCATGGAGGTCGCCTATTCCGAAGTCGGGCGGGGCGAGCCTCTCGTCCTCATCCACGGCCTTGGCGACGACCACCGCGCGTGGCGGCGCACCATCCCCGACCTCATGCTCCACCGGTGCGCGTTTCTCTATGACCTCCGGGGCCACGGCCAGACAACCCTCGGCACTCCGGATGGCACGCTGCGTCAGCTGAGCAATGACCTGCTCCAGCTCATGGACGGCGTCGGACTCGAGCAGGTGGACATCGCCGGCTTCTCGCTCGGCGGAACCATCGCCATGCGATTCGCCATCGATTTCCCACTCGAGGTCCGGGGACTGGTCCACAGCGATCCCCAACTTCGGGAGACGCTCGACCGCGATACTGCCGACGTGTACGCCGAGTCGCCTGCAGAGCTGGAGGAAGGGCTGCTGATCCGCCGGCAGTCCACTGCCGACCCTCGCGGCTATGGCAACGCATGCGCGGCCATGGCGGCCCTCAACGCAGCGCCCCTGGACCCGGAGCTTGGTCGCATCACCGTGCCGACGCTGATCGTCGCCTCTGACAAGGACAAGCACTGCCCGCCGAAAGCGGCCGAGATCATCGCCGCCGGGATCAAGGGCAGCCGGCTCGAGATCGTCCCCGGGGCCGGTCATCCGATCCCGGTCGAAAGGCCCGGCGAGCTGGCGGCTTCCATCAACTCCTTCCTGGCCGAAATTGCCTGAGACGCTGCGGAGCGAGTGGGGCGCACACGACGTCCTCACCCTGACGATCGACCGACCAGACCGCCGCAACGCGCTCGACCCGGACCTCCTGAGCGCACTCGCGGAGGCGCTGCGCAGCAGTGGCGAGCGGGCGGGGGCGGTGATCCTTCGAGGCGCCGGCACGGAGGCGTTCTCTTCGGGCTATGACCTGTCGCGACTCACCGGGACGATCGATGATCTCGATGCGGACCGACACATCGGCGATGCTGTCGCCGCGCTGCGGGCTTGTCCGGCGCCAGTGCTCGCGCGCCTGCAGGGCCACTGCCACGGGGCCGCGGTTGAGATCGCGTTGAACTGCGATCTTCGCATCGCGGCCGACGATCTCCGGCTCTCGGTCCCTGCCGTGAGCCTGGGCGTGGTTTATCGCTTCCAGTTCGTGGCCCGGCTCGTCCAGATCTGCGGCCTCGCCCGGGCCACCGACCTCCTGCTTGCGATGCCTGAGCTCGATGCCGAGACGGCGCAGCGCTGGGGACTCCTCACCGAGGTGGTTCCCGCGGCGCTGCTCGACGATCGGGTGCAGGCGATCGCTGAGATGCTTGCCGCTGCCCCGCGGCCGGCCATCCAGGGCACCAAGGCGAGCCTGAACCTGCTCGAGCGGCGCGCGATCGCCGGCGAGGACTTGCTGCAGGCGCAGCAGCTGCGAACCTCGGCGGCGGCCAGCCCCGAGCGCCGCGAAGCGGTGACGCGGCGCAAGCAATCCATGTCGCGCCGCTCCCGTCCCGAAAAGAAATGACGCAGTTCGACGTCAGCGTCGGGATCAGCCCGCGGCAATCGTTCGAGAGCTGGGCCTCGTTCGTTGCGGAGCTCGAGCAAGACGGCGTTCGCCGAGTCTGGGTCATCGATTCGCAGCTGGCCATGAAGGATGTCTACGCGGGGCTGGTGGTCGCCGCTCTCAACACGGCGCGCATCGGCCTTGGGACCGGCGTCACCAATGCAGTGACGCGGCATCCGACTGTCACGGCCAACGCGATGGCGGCGGTGGCCGTGATCTCGCATGGCCGCGCGATCCTCGGTCTGGGCGCCGGCGACTCCGCGCTGTACGGCATCGGGCTGAAACCCCAGAAGGTTGCCGAGCTGGAGG
>VBII01000170.1 GCA_005887735.1 Chloroflexota bacterium | reverse complement strand
GCGTGCCGACCAACGTGATCAGGATGCTGAACCAGCCGCCTCGGATTCCTGAGTCTTTGCGCGCGGTCGCGGTCGCAGGCGCGCCGTTGCCCCCTGAGATCGCGGAACGGTGGGAGACCTCGACCGCCGTTCCGATCTCTAGCTTTTACGGCTCGATGGACGCCGGCCAGCTCGCGGTGGCGAGCCCCTCCGACCCACAAGCCCTTCGCTGGACCACCGTGGGCCGGCCCCACGATCGCGCCGAATGGCAGATCGTCGAGGGGGAGATCTGCATGCGCGGCGACCTGGTGCAGGACCGCTACTGGGGCGAGAGCTTCGGC
>VBII01000171.1 GCA_005887735.1 Chloroflexota bacterium | reverse complement strand
TTCGACATGTGGTGGAACCGGACCAAGATTGGCGTCGAGTCGCTGTTTCCTGGGCGTGGACGTCTAGGTCCAGCCTGGGGCACAACCACGACGTATGCCCACCTGTCCTGGTGGCCCTTCGGCGAGTGGACACAGACGAAGCAAATCGGCGATGCCGAAAAGGATCTGCGGATGGAGATCGAAGGCTTCCTGGCGCGGGGTGTCGCCCCTACGCTGCCTGGATTCAAGCCGACGCTTGCTGGCTGGACGATAGTTGGCGTAGCCGGCGTCGCGATATTCGTCGCCGGGCGTGCGTTCGTCAACGACGGTGTTCAAGGGTGGTCTCCGCCCGACGAGGGCGCTGCGGAGCTTTAGTAATCTTTGGGACTGCGTACGCCCACGTAGCTCAGGCGGTAGAGCATTTCCTTGGTAAGGAAAAGGTCCCCGGTTCGAATCCGGGCGTGGGCTCCAAATCGTCTCCGCTCGGAGTTCCGCGCGTTTTGCGCAAAACGGGCCCTATGGTCACACGCCATCCGTTCCTTTTGCGCAAAGCGTGCCGAATCAAGACGGCGCCGGCGTCCGAAACCAGCGCCCCGTGATTTCACCGACCGAGATGCCGATCCAGTGCTCGCGCGATCCCGGCGCCAGAGGACGTACTGGCCAGAACCGCATGCGGCCCGTTGGCGCACCTCGAGGCTCCGTTATGTCATGGGCGATCCCTTTCGCGACTACGCTCCATCCGATGCCGGAGTCAGGATCCCAGCCGTCGATCTCGAAGCAGGCTGGTGCGCCCGGCGCGAGGTCCAGCTTCGCTCCGGGGGCTGTCCGAAAAGCGATCACGCCCTCGTCAAAGAAGTAGTTGACCGGAAAGATGACCGGCCGTACGTCGTGATCAACGAGCGCGATCCGACCCATGTCGCTCGACCGGAGACGTTTGAGGCACTCGGCATCGGGCATTGCTTCAAGTCGACCGGGCTGGGGACTGAGGCTGGACACGCGGAGCTTCACCACCGCCCTGCCGCCACGCCGCTGGAATCGTCCCATCGGTAAGTGAGCTGGTTCACGACATCGACCACCCCATCCAGCTCCCTGGTCAAACGGACCAGTATCTCGACGTCGCTCTTGCGGTCGACTTCGCCCCGCAGCGTGACCACATTGTCGTGAACATCCACCACCATCGGCTGCTGCAGAGTGAACATCAACGGCGGGATCAGGTTCTCAACGATTTCTTCCAAGAGCTCCTCGTCGCTGCGCAGAAAGACCTGCAGCAGGTCGCTGCGGCTGACTACGCCGGAGATCTTGCCGCGCTCGTCGACAACGATGAGACGCCGCACGTTGCGTTCCTGCGTCACTCGTGCTGCCTCCACCAGGCGGCTATCGGACCGGATGGTGATTGGAGGGGAGGTCATCACGTCAGAAGCGACAAGTCCCTCCGCCTTCGCCCTCTCCTTGTGGCGACGTCTCGGGTGCAAGATGTCGGTCTCGGAGGCGAGCTGTCCTCGCCGCTCCTTGAAAAGCAGGTCCGACTCCGATACGACCCCAACGGGAATTCCGTGACGGTCGACGATCGGGACCGCACTGATCCGGTTCTCCTCGATGAGGCGCACCAGGAGCTTGAACGGCGTCTCGGGACTTGCCACGTGGACGCGGGTTGTCATCACATCGGCCACGGTTCGATGACGCGGCATGGTGATCACCTCACCCGGGTATCCGTTCTGCAACGAGGGATTTCACGCCTCAAGGATTCCACCCGACCCGGCCCTTCAGTAGGGTCGAAGGGCCCACTTCGGACAGGCCGGGTGGGGTAGATTCGGGCCCATGCCAGAGGTTCGTGACCGCAAGGACATGCTGCTCGAGGCGGGGCTCACTCTGGCGTCCGAGCTATCCCTCCCCATAGTCCTCCAGCGAATCGTCGATCTGGCCGCGCAGGTTGCCGACGCCCGCTACGGAGCCCTTGGTGTGATTGGCGACAACGGCACCCTGGTCGAGTTTGTGACCACAGGCATCTCGGCCAAGGAGCGGCGGGCGATTGGGGCCCTGCCGACCGGCCGCGGCGTGCTCGGTCTGCTGATACACGATCCGAAACCGGTTCGGATCACCAACATCGGGGAGCACCGCCTCTCGGTTGGCTTTCCACCCAGCCATCCGCCGATGCGCTCATTCCTTGGAGCGCCGGTGCAGGCCATGGGTCGGGTTTTCGGCAACATCTACCTGGCAGAGAAGCGGAACGCGAGCGAGTTCAGCAAGGACGATGAGGAGTCGCTGATCGTCCTGGCGACCCAGGCCGGGGTGGCGATCGCCAACGCATCGCTTTACAACGAGGTCCGCTCGCGCGAGCAGTGGCTGGACGCTTTGCGCGATATCACAACCCGGGTTCTCGACGGGGAGGAAGAGGCGCCCCTACTGGAAAGCATTGCCGAGCATGCCCGCCAGGTGGCGGGGGCCGACGCAGCCACGATCGTGAGTGTCAGCGACACACCTGGAGAGCTGGTCGTGGCAGCCGTGGTGGGAGCGCGAGCGAGCGAAATGCGGGGTCAGACGCTCCCGGCCGAGGGTTCGATTTCGGGCGCGGTCATGCAGAGCGGACGGTCCTTGTCGATCGATGATGTGAGCGCTGATCCGCGCGCATTCCAGCCGATCGTGCGTCTTGGCCGGCATGGGCCCGCGGTATTTGTTCCTCTGCGCGTCCCCGGCGGCGCCGCGGGAACCCTGATGGTTACCAAGCTGAAGGGCAGCCCCCGCTTCGACGAGCGCAGAGTGCGGCTGGTCGAAACTCTCGCCGGCCAAGCCTCGGTGGCAATCGAGTACGGCAGGGCGCAGACCGAGCTGCAGAGGCTGGGTCTGATGGAGGAGCGCGAGCGCATCGCGAAGGAATTGCACGACGGCATCATTCAGTCCCTGTTCGCGGTTGGAATGGGTCTCCAGGGCACCGCACTGATGGCCAGATCACCGGAGGTGACGGGTCGAATCGAGAAAGCGGTTGAGGAGTTGGACAAGGTGATCCGTGATTTGCGCAACTACATCTTTGGGCTTCGGCCGGGGATCCTCGCCGACCGACAGCTAGACCAGGCGCTGCGCGTACTCGGCGAGGAAATGCAATCACGATCAAGCGCCACAGTCGGGGTCGACATCGACGCTGCCGTAGCCGCAACTTTGAGCGGTCGCTCGGCCGAGATCATCCAGCTGACACGCGAGGCGCTTTCCAACGTTGCTCGACACGCTCAAGCCACGCACGTTTCCCTCCGTCTCGCTCGCCGCGGATCCGAAGCGGTGCTGATATTCGAAGACAACGGCGTGGGATTCGATACAAGCGGTGACACCAAGGGTTTGGGCATGGACAACATGCGGGCTCGGGCAGCGCGTCTGGGCGGAACCCTTGATGTGAAGAGCGAAACAGGCAAGGGAACAACTTTGCAAATCACGTTTCCAATCTGATTTCGACTTCTGGGGCCGAAACTCCGCTTGACGTTGGAACGGCCTTCCGGACAACCGTTCAAGGTGCGAGCATTAGGCGAATGGCCACGGAGAGAATCCGCATCTTGCTGGTCGACGATCACGAGGTCGTCCGCGACGGGGTCAAGTCGCTGATCAACGCGAACGACGACCTGACCGTGGTAGGCGAGGCGGGCTCAGTACGGGAGGCCATCGACCAGGCCATGAGGACCAAACCGGACGTGGTCGTCATGGACGTCCGTCTTGCCGACGGCAGCGGAATCGAAGCCACGCGCGAGATCCGCGCCCGCCTGGAGAAGACGCAGGTTTTGATGCTGACCTCATTCGCCGACGACGAGGCGCTATTTGCATCGATCATGGCCGGCGCTGCCGGCTACGTCTTGAAACAGATCCGCGGCGGCGAGCTCGTACGCGCGATTCGCGAGGTTGGAGCGGGCAGGAGCCTGCTTGATCCCGGGGTTACGAAATCAGTCCTCGAGCGCCTCCGCAAAGGCAAGACGATGCGCGACGAAAAATTGTCCCGGCTCTCGGCTCAGGAGGAACGCATCCTGACGCTGGTCTCGCAGGGGCTCACCAACGGTCAGATCGGCAAGCAGCTCAAGCTGGCCGAGAAGACCGTCAAGAACTATGTCTCAACCATCCTGTCCAAGCTCGAGGTGGCGCGTCGGGCCGAGGCGGCGGCCTACCTGGCCCGGCACACCACCACGCCCGGAGCCCACAGCTAGGCAGTCGACCTTCCGAGCTGGCGGGAGATGGACTCCGCAAGGCCCCTCACCGTCGCCTCGGCCACGTTGTGCATGACCGCGTCGTCCAGCTCCATACCAAGGCGACCCAGAGGCGGCTTGTACATGCCGCTAACGGTGAGTCTCGTCACCGTCGGGTCGACCGGCGCCAGCTGCACTTTGCCACTGAAGCTGGGGAAGAATGGCCTGGCCGCGGTCGCCTTCCATGTGATTGGAACCTCAGCCCAGCTCCCGTCTTTGATCAGGCTTCCGAGCTCGACGGCAACGCGCTTGCGGACCGCGATTCCCGCGACCTTGACTCCGACTCGCGATCGGCTGTCGTCTTCGAGGTCGGGAAACCACGTTCGCGGACCACGAGCCACCGCCGCGACGCACGCGTCGATCGAATGCGGGATGTGAACCGTGTGTTTGATGTACATGCAGCAAGGATCGGCACCCTGATTCGGATTTTCACCTGGCGTTCGACCCGGGCTCGAAGGGTCGAAGGTCCTACCGGCCGCAGCGCCTACCGATCGCTCGGTTGAGCTTCTCCGCGATCGACGCGGCCAGCTCCCTGACCGTCCGTTCGGCGACCCTGCGCATCAGCGCCTCCTTGAGCCGTGCTGACATTCTGTATTGGATGCTGAAGGCGAACCGAGTGTTCTACGTGCACCCGCTGCCTACTTGTCCGCGTCGCGCTCCTGACCGCCGCCCAGCCGCTGGAGTGCCCACCGGACGGGGTCGAAGTAGGCATCGTCCATCCGCTCCTTCAGCGGAATGATGGCATTGTCTGTGATCTTGATGTGCTCCGGGCACACCTCGGTGCAGCACTTGGTGATGTTGCAATAGCCGACCCCGGCTTTGCCTTTGAGCAAGGGCTTTCGGTCGAGTGTGTCTTTCGGGTGCATCTCCAGGCTCGCGATCCGGGCCATGAACCTGGGTCCGTAGAAGACATCCTTGCCGTTGTGATTGCTGATCACGTGGCAGACGTCCTGGCAGAGGAAGCACTCGATGCATTTGCGGAACTCGATGGCGCGATCGACGTCCTTCTGGTGCATCCGCCAGGGTTCGCTGCTGCTGACGTCCTTCTCGCTTGGGGTGAACGGCGGGATCTGCTTGTTGACCTCGTAGTTCCAGGCCACGTCGGTCACGAGGTC
>VBII01000025.1:5097-7838 GCA_005887735.1 Chloroflexota bacterium | reverse complement strand
CGGAAAGCGCCGACCGAGGCGACCGAGCCCTACCCGGCAAACCCAGCCGATGACAACTCGCGCAAGTCCCAGGCCCTCGTCGCGTGGGTGACGTCGCGCACCTCTGACTCGTTCCGCATGTTGGGGATGAACCTCCTCTCGGAGGTCTTGCTCGGCAATGCAGGCTCCCCGCTGCGCAAGGCGCTCATCGACTCGGGGCTGGGCAGCGCGCTGGCCGACGGCAGCGGGCTGCACGACGACTTTCGTGAAGCGGTCTTCGGCGCCGGCTTGAAGGGAGTCGCGATCGAGGACGCAGAAAAGGTGCAGCGCGTGGTGCTCCAAACCCTTGAAGGGCTTGCCGATCACGGCGTTGACGCATCCCAGGTGGACGCCGCGATCCATCACCTCGAGTTCGAGAAGCGTGAGCGATCGAACGCAGGTTTTCCCTACGCCCTGCGGCTCCTGTTTACGGCGATGCCCGCGTACCAACACGGGGGCAATCCCCTGAGCGCGCTCAACTTCGACGCCGACCTCGAGCACCTGCAGCGCGCTCGTGCCGAGGGACGTTTCTTCGAGAACCTCATCCGCGCGGAGATGCTCGACAACGAGCACCGCGCACTGCTCAAGGCGGTTCCCGACACGGAGCTGGAGGAGCGCCAGCGCCGCGAGGAGCTGGAGCGGCTCGTCGCCATCGAGGCAAAGCTCACCGCACGCGAGCGCGCCCGCATCGTGGCCGACGCGCGGCGTCTGAAGACAGAGCAGGACGCCAAGCAGGACCTCTCGGTGCTGCCAACGCTCGAGCTGTCCGACATCCCGATGCGGTTCGAAGACGTGCCCAGCGTGGACGCGAAGGCGGGCGAGGCGAGGGTCGAGTTCTATTCCCAGCCCACGAACGGCATCACCTACCTCGACATACGGAGCGACTTCTCGCGACTCACAGCCGAGCAGAAGGACCTTCTCCCGCTGTTCGGCCGGGTCCTCACGCAGAGCGGCGCCGCCGGGCAGGACTACGCGGTCATCGCCGCGCGGATCGCCGCGAACACCGGCGGCGTTGGCGCTGCCGCCCAGGTGCAGTCACTCGCCGAGCGCGATGACTACCTCCAGTCTTTCGTGATCTCCGGCCGCGCCCTCGACCGCAATGCCACGCAGTTCATCGACCTTCTTACCGACCTCGTCGCCCGACTCGAGATCGAGCCGCATCGGCTCAAGGAGATCATCGGAGAGATCGGCACCCGCCTCGAGAGCTCGCTTGCCGGGCTCGGGTTCCAGTTCGCGCTCCTGCGCGCGCACTCGAAGCTCGGCTCGGAAGGCGCGATCAACGACCGCCTTCAGGGCATCGGCATGCTCCACACGATGCGAAGGCTGGCGCGGCTGGAGGAGACGCAGCTCGGCGATGTGATCGAGGATCTCCAAGAGATTCGCACGCTCTTGTTCAGGCAGAACGCCCTTCGGATCATCGTCACGTGCGAAGAAGCGATGATCCCGCCCCTCGAGGAGCTGCTCACGGGGCTGGTCGGGGAGCTGAGCAAAGAACGGGCAGACGGCCAGCCGTACATCGTGCCTCCCGTCGAACGGGCGGCGGAAGCGCGCACGGTCTCCGTGCCGGTCGCGTTCAACGTCCGCGTTTTCAAAACGGTCCGCTACACGCATCGCGATTCGCCCGCGCTCCTCGTCCTCGCCAACTACCTGCGCGACAGATTTCTGCACCGCGAGCTAAGAGAAAAGGGAGGGGCCTACGGCGGCTACGCCCAGGCCGGCGTGGCCAGCGGAACGTTTTATCTCGGCTCGTACCGCGACCCGAACATCGTCCGCACCTACGACGTTTTCGACCAGGCGGTCCGATGGATCGTCGACGACGACATCGACGCCGAGGGTTTGAAAGAAGCGATCCTCGGCTCCTGCGGAGATGTGGACCCGCTTGAGTCACCGGACATCAAGGGACGGCGCGAGGCGACCAACCGGGTGACCGGTTTCACGCGCGAGGCCCGGGAGCGGTTCAAGCAGCGCCTGCTGGCCGTGACCACGGACGACCTTCGACGGGTGGCGCGCGCCTACCTGCTCAGCTCCCCCGCGGCCCAGACCACCGTGGCCGGGCCTGACATGGTGGAGGCGGCGCGCAAGGAGAGGCCCGGGCTGTTCGAGGTCGTCGCCCCCGTTTAACAAACCCGAACTACACTGGCGCCGGTGAACCAGTTCTGGCGGCATCAGCTGTTCTGGCCGATCGTCCTGATCGTCGCCGGCGTGTATTTCCTGCTCCACAACCTGGGCTGGATCCGCGACGAGATCTTCTGGCCGCTGGTCCTGATCGCGATCGGCCTCTATTTGATCGTGCGCCGCGCCAGGACCTGAGGTAAAGGTGCAGCGGTACCGCAGCTTTTTCTGGCCCGCCGTCCTGATCCTCGCGGGCGTGATCGCGCTGCTGGTCAACACCGGCCGCCTCTCGGTCGACAACGTTTTCCAGCTTCTGACACTGTGGCCGCTGATTCTCATCGTGATTGGGCTCGAGCTGATCGTTCGTCGGTCGATTCACGGCCCCAGCAGCGATATCGCGGCGGCGCTTATCGTGCTGGTAGCCGTCGCCGGCGCGGTGGCCTATGTCACGCTCGCGCCCAATCCCGCGGCGACCAGCTCGCGGGACTACTCGGGCCAGGTCGGCGGGCTCAGTCAGGCCACCGTGGAGATCGATGTCGGGGCGGCCACCATCGCCATCTCGGGCAGCAGCGATCTGGGCTCCAACCTTTACCGTGCGCACGTCGAATACT
>VBII01000025.1:0-4961 GCA_005887735.1 Chloroflexota bacterium | reverse complement strand
TCCGGCGCGACCAACGACACCTGGCGGCTCGGGTCGACGCACGTGCTCGGCATCACGGTGAACACCGGCGCGAGCCGCGAGGAGATCACGCTCGGTCCACCGCCTGACATCGTTCCCGTCGAGATTAACGGCGGCGCGCTCACAGTTCGCCTGCACCGGCCAGGCGGCACCGCGGCATCCGTCACCGTCTCAGGTGGGGCGTCGACACTGATCGCGGACGGCAAGAACATGCACGCGATCGGGGACATCAGCTATGAGTCGCCGGATTTCGCGGGTGCGTCGACCGGCTACCGCATCCACATCAACGGCGGTGCCTGCAACGTGTCGCTCGACACAAACTCCGCGTCAGCCTAGCCGGGCGTCAAGGGCGTCGATCCGGGCTCGATAGATCGATTCGGTCGCAGGTGTGAGGCCGCGGCGAAAGCCGCGCGCCGCGACCCCAAGCATCGCTTCGAGCTCGCCGTCCGCGAGGTTGGCGGCGCGTAGGACGCGGACGAGCGCAGCCGCCCGCTCGGCTCCGGCAAGGATCGCGTCCTGGTCCGCGGCGAGCAATGCAAGCTGCTCCGCCTCGCGCCGCAACCGCGCGGCGAGCGCCATGAGCTCCTCGCCCCCTCGCTCGGCCGCCAGCGTCGCACCCGCGCTCGCGGCGACGCTTGCCAGGCGGCCTTCCAGCAACCGCCCGTCCGCCGCCGGGTTGGCCGCCGCCGCCGGGCACAGCCCGACCACCTGCTGGGCGCCCATCGCCACGCCCCTGCGTTCGAGCTCGGCGATGACGTCGGAGGGGGTGGCCTCGTCGACCCGGAACAGGTTCATCGAGAGCTGCACGCGATCACCCGGAAGTTCGAAGGCGAGCGCCTGCACGCCGCGCAGGCCATCCGCCGATTCCCGGATCGCGCGCGCCAGGGCGCGGGCCGCGATGAGGTCCAGGCCGTACAGGATCACGTTGAACGCGACGAGCGTGCGACGCGCTCCAACGCACACCGCGCCCGCGGTGGGGTGGACGTCGGGTCCGCCGACGTCGGGCTTTGCCCGTCCGGCCCGAATGTCCGCCAGCGTCTTTCCCTCGCCGTGCCCGTAGAAGTAGACCGGCACCTTCAGCTCGGACCACACGCGCTCGCCGAGGTCGCGCGCGAGCCCGCGGCAGGCCTCCAGCGCGGTGTCGCCGAGAGGGATGATCGGCACCACGTCGGCGGCTCCGACGCGTGGATGCACACCGCTGTGCTCGCGCAGGTCGATCCGCTCGACGGCGTCGCCGATCGCCCCCATCAAACCCTCGACCAGCCTCGAGCGAAATCCCGCGACCGACAGCACCGCGCGATGATGGTCGGGGTCGGCGTCGGCGTCGAGCACGAACGCAGGCGAGGCGCCCGATGCGATCGCCTCGATCACCTCGCGTCGCCGGCCTTCTGAGAAGTTGGGCACCGACTCGAACAGGTCCTCGTGCGCGCTCATTCGAACCGTTAGCGTAAGTGGGCGTGTCAGGGCCGGTGGCGCTCGTCTACGGCGACGCGCTGATGAAGCATCACCTGTCCGACGCTCATCCGCTGCAGCCGATCCGCGTGAAGCTGGCGGTCGACCTGATCAGATCGACAGGCCTCATCGAATACAGCCACTTGCTTCCACCGCGACCGGCGACCGTCGAAGAGCTCGGGCTCGTGCACTCACCCGAATACGTCGAGCTCGTGCAGAGGCTCAGCGACCCGAAAAAGCGCAGCTCCGTCTCACCCGCCGCGATTGACGCGGCAGGCTACTCGTCCGCCGACAACCCCATCTCCGACGAGCTTCACGAGGGGACCGCACTGGTCGCCGGCGCGACGCTCGTCGCAGCCGAATCAATCCAGGGCGGCATGGCGTTGCACGCATTCAGCCCGTCGGGCGGCCTGCATCACGCGCATCGCGACCGCGCGTCGGGCTTCTGCACGTACAACGACGCCGCGCTCGCCTGCCAGTGGCTCAAAGACCAGGGGCATCGCGTCGCCTATGTCGACGTCGACGTGCACCACGGCGACGGCGTCGAGGACATCTTCAAGGCCGACCCCGACGTCCTCACGATCAGCCTCCACGAGAGCGGCCACTGGCTCTTCCCGGGCACCGGCTTTCCGCAGGACGCAGGGGTCGGAGCCGGACGAGGCTTTGCGGTCAACCTGCCCTTCGCGCCCTACACCTGGGACGAGCCCTGGCTGGGTGCTTTCGAGAAGGTGGTGCCGGCGATGCTGCGCCGGTTCAAGCCAACGGTGCTGGTGACGCAGGACGGCTGCGACACGCACCACCTCGACCCGCTCGCGCACCTCGCCGGCACGACGCGCATCTGGCCGCGCATCGGCAGGATTTTTCACGAGCTGGCGCACGAGCTCTGCGATGGTCGCTGGCTTGCCCTGGGAGGTGGAGGCTACGCGATCTACGAGGTGGTGCCGCGCGCATGGACGCTGCTCTTCGCCGCGATGGTCGAGCACCCGGAGCTCGCCGCGGAGGTCGACGACCCGGCCACGGTCATCCCGTCAGAGGAGGCGCAGGGGAGGGTCTGGAATGCCCTACGCAACGACCTTCGCCGCCTAAGCGAAGTGCACGGGTTGGAGCTCTAGACGGAGTAGGTCCGGAGGCAGCGGGTGCAGACTCGCGCCCTGAAGGTCTTGCCCGACACCGTCACGCGGCCCATCTGCAGGTTGGGCAGAAACCTCCGGTTGACCCGGTTCTTGGCGTGACTCACGTGATGTCCGTATTGCGGCGTTTTACCGCAAATCGCGCACTGTTTGGCCATGGAGCACCTTCCGGCTGGAGTTGAGAGGCGCGCAGCAGCGAACGAACGCTTACGCGCGGACTCGAATTGTACCATGGGGCTTCGAATGGCCTCGAAGACCACGACCGCTCTCATCCAGTCCCGCCAGTGGGGCCGCATCGAGGTGTTTCCGTCCGCGGTCGCCGCGATCGCCGGCCACGCGGCAATGCGCTGCTACGGCATCAGCGGCATGGCCGGCCGCGGCCTGCGCGACGGCTTCGCCGAGCTGCTGCGAAGAGAGAACGTCGACAAGGGAGTCGACGTCGTCCCGGTGGACGACGGCCTGGCGATCGACGTCTACGTCATCGTCCAGTACGGCATCCGCATCTCGGAGGTCGCGCACAACCTCCAGGAAACCGTGAAGTTCGAGGTCGAGCGCTCGGTCAACGTGCCCGTGGCGAAGGTCAACGTCAACGTGCAGGGCGTTCGCGAGGAACGCGGCTGAGTGGTGGCTGCTATGAACGCGACAGGCAAGGCGTCAGGGGTGGACGGACCGCTTTTCAAGCGAGCGTTGTTGGGCAGCCTCAACTGGCTCGCGTCCAACCATGAAGAGGTGAACAGGCTCAACGTGTTCCCCGTGCCAGATGGCGACACGGGCACCAACATGCTGCTGACGCTGCAATCCGCGGTCGAGGACGTCAAGCAATCGAACGCCGCGGAGGTGAGCAAGATCGCCAAGCTCGCTTCGCACGGCAGCCTGATGGGCGCGCGCGGCAACTCGGGCGTGATCCTGTCGCAGATCTTTCGTGGATTCGCGCGCGCGGTCGAAGGCAAGAGCTCGCTGAGCCCCGCGGAGCTGGCGGCGGCATTCGAAGAGGCCGCCAACGCCGCGTACCGCGCCGTGAACAAACCGACCGAAGGCACGATCCTCACCGTCGCCCGCGAGGCTGGCCGCGCCGCCGCGACCGCGGCGAGCAGCCCCGACGCCAACGTGCCCCGCGTCATCGCCGCCGCCGCGGCGGGCGCGCGCGCCGCGGTGCTGAAGACGCCCAGCCAGCTGCAGATCCTCCGCGACGCGGGCGTCGTCGACGCCGGCGGCTTCGGCCTGCAACTGATCCTCGAAGGCATGTTGAAGTCGGTCGAGGAGACTGAACCGAGCCTGGCCGCCCTGGCGGACACGAGCCGTTCCATCTCGCCGGCCTCGCAGGTCTCGATGGCGCTCCCCGAAGGCGGCTGGGGGTACTGCACCGAGTTCTTGATCGAGGGCGCCAAGCTCGACCTCGACGTGATCCGCGGGGAGATCGAGGCGCTCGGCAACTCCGTGCTTGTCGTGGGTGAGCCGGAGCTGGTCAAGGTGCACGTGCACACGGACGACCCGACGGGGGTGATCAATCTCGCGGGACGCTACGGCAAGCTGATGAAGCTGAACGTCGGCGACATGTCGACGCAGCACCGGCGCATTCTCGAAACCGAGGGCAGCGCCGCCGGGACCAGGCCGCCGCGGCCAAACGGGGTGGGCATCGTCGCGGTGGTGGCCGGCCGTGGGCTCGTCGAGATCTTTCGCGGCCTTGGCGTCGACGCGATCATCGAGGGCGGGCAGACGATGAACCCCAGCACCCAGGACATGCTTACGGCGATCGAGTCGGTGCCCTACGACGAGGTCATCCTGCTGCCCAACAACGGCAACGTCATCCCGGCCGCCAAGCAGGTCATCGGCCTGACCAAGAAGAAGGTGCATGTCGTCGACACGCGCAGCGTCCCGCAGGGCGTCTCGGCGGTCGTCGCTTTCCGGACGGAGCGCCCCGCGTCCGAAAACCTCAGCGCGATGAAGGCCGAGGCGGAGCGCGTGCAGACCATCGAGGTCACGCACGCGGTGCGCGACACACGTTCGAACGGGTTGAGGGTGAAGAAGGGGGATGTGATCGGACTGATCAACGAACGGCTCGAGTTCGCGGGCGACGATTACGCCGAGGTCGTGAACAAGGCGCTGGGCAAGCTCGGCCCGGACTCCTACGAGCTCGTGACCGTGTATCGAGGCGAGCAGGCGAGCGACGATGAGATGGCCAAGCTCGAATCCGAGATCCGCTCGAGCTACCCCAGCCTCGAGGTCGAGGTCCAGCAGGGCGGGCAGCAGCACTACCCGTTCATCCTCTCCGTCGAATAAAGCCGACCCCCGAGTGACGATGGGGTCCCCGCGAACTCAAGCCGAAGGCTCGGAGTTCGTGGGGCTTTGACGCGCACGTTC
>VBII01000167.1 GCA_005887735.1 Chloroflexota bacterium | reverse complement strand
GCACGCTTTGGCGTTGACCGGGGTCTCGCCGAAAAGGCGGGCCTGCTGGGCTTGTACCTGCGGCGTCGCCTCGTAGGCGGCCCACATGTAGGCGCAGTTCGGATGCGGGGCTCTCGCGGCCAGCATCCAGGTGTCGCCCCACGCGGTCATGCCCTCTGCCGGGTTGGCCTCGGCGACCGGGACGCCGATCGACTGCAGCTGGATCGCCTGGTAGAGGCCGGCCGAGCCGACGACGGCCTCCCCGTCCTGGAACATCGCAATCGCATCCGATGCGATCGGCCAGTACCGGTGGATCAATGGACGCTGCTGCGTCAGCAGGGCGACTGCGGCATTGAACTGCCGGCGGTTGAGCTCGAATGGATTCGTTATGCCGAGGCTCGGTTGCGACTTGCTCAGGTACAGTGCCGCGTCGGCGATCTGCATCGGGTTGTCGGGCACCGTGACGTGCCCCTTGTGGGCCTGGTCGTAGACGGCACTCCAGCTTGTCGGCGCCGGCGTGAGCTGCTTGGTGTTGTAGAGCAGGATGTTGGCGCTCCATTGCAGTGAGACGCCGTAGTGAATGCCAGCGACTGTGTTGTAGGGCGGGCTCTGGAAAAGGGTGCCGAAATCGGACCACGAAGGTATGAGCGCGACGTTCATCGGGTCGACCTCGCCGCCGTAGATCAGCTGAAGGCTGATGTCACCTGGAGCTGAGACCATGTCCCAGCTGCCCCCACCGCCGCCCGCCATCAAGCTCGACATCTCGGCCGTGGACCCGACGTAATGGGCGTGGACCTGGCATCCGGATTGCAGGGTGAACGTCTTGGTCCACGAATCGTCCGCGTAGCCTTCCCAGGTGATCAGGTCCAGCTCGCCTTCGCCAGCGCCCACCGATGCGGGCGTCTTGACACTCCTTGTCGGTGGTGAAGGCGCGCTGGGTGCGCTGTTCGCGGCTCCAGGCTCGCAGGCGGCGAGCGCCAGGAGGGCGCCGGCGAGCAGCCGGCCCAGGGTCCGCCCGCTCACTTCGCGGCGGGCACGCGCGAGGCTCCGCCACCTCCGGTGAGGCGAGCGGCGATCAGGACGGGAATGATCGTGATAGGGAGCGTGTTCTGCGCTCCCGCGGTGAACGTCGTGACGATGATCTCGTCAAACGAAAGCGCGAAAGCCAGCATTGCGCCCGCGATGATCGCCGTGGAGAGCAGCGGCAGCGTGATGTCCCTGAACGTCTGGAACCCGTTTGCGCCGAGATCCATCGCCGCCTCGACGAGCGACCCCTGGGTTCGCCGGAGCCGAGCGAGCACGTTGTTGTAGACGACGACGATGCAGAAAGTGGTGTGCCCGACCACGATGGTCGCGACCGAGAGGAGGATGCCGCTGTAGTCGAAGAACGCGTGAAGGGCGACGCCGGTGATGATCCCGGGCAGTGCCAGCGGAAGCACCAGCAGGAAATTGATTGCATCGCGGCCGAAAAAGGTGGTCCGGTGAATCGCGAATGCGGCGCACGAACCCAGGATCAGCGCCAGCACCGTCGTGATGAGCGCCACCTCCACTGAGAGCTTGATCGCCGAGACAACTTCCGCATCGTTCAGCGTCGTATTGATCCACCTCATGGAAAAGCCCTCGATCGGCCAGGCTTCGATCTTCGAGGCGTTGAACGCGTAGAGAAAGATGACGACTATGGGAATGAAGAGGAATAGCAACACGAGCGCCACCCAGGCGCGAAGCGCGACGCGCGTCAGCGTTTCGCTCACCTGATCAGAGCGCCTCGAACGCGCCCAGACGCTTGGCTCCGATCAGGTACAGGGCCATGATCCCGATGGGCACCATCGCCAGGGCGGCGGCGAAGGGCACGTTGTTCGCGATCCCGATGTTGCTGTAGACGACGTTGCCGATGAAGCTCGTGCCGCCTCCGATCAACACCGGCGTGATGTAGTCGCCGAGGGTCAGGGAGAAGGTGAAGATCGACCCG
>VBII01000168.1:2258-4220 GCA_005887735.1 Chloroflexota bacterium | reverse complement strand
CGGGATGTCGCTTGCGCACGAGCCGAGCGGCATCGATCCCCTCGCGCTGGAAAGTCGGCGGCATACGGACGTCGGTGACGATCACCTGGGGCGCAAGCTCCTCCGCGCGTGCGATCAACTCTTCGTAGTCGCACGCCACGGCGACGACATCCACATCGCCGGCGGCCTCCAGCAGCGCGCGCAGGCCCTCGCGCACGATCAGGCTGTCGTCGGCCACCAGCACACTGATCCGTCCCATCGGCATCAGTGGACGCGATCCCTCGAGCACGAGCAAGGGAGCCAGCGTCACCGCAATGCTGGGGCTGGCCCTACGCAAAGAGGCCAGCGGTCACCATCGACCACCACTTCGTCTGACCGTACGTTGCACAGCGGAGGTTGATCAAATGAAATATGAAAGTTCCGTCACCGCGGTTTCCTGGATTCCCTTCGAGGCCGTCCAAGGATTTCTGGCCGTGCCTTTCGAGATGGGCCTGGCTCACTACGACGAACCGCTCCCGTCTCAGCTCGACGACATCGACGCGTGGCACGGGCAAGACCTCTTCCGTGAGGCGAACGAGCTGCGCGGCTGGATCGAGGTCGAGAACGGGAGGATCACCGGCTACGGCCAGGACGGAAAGGGACGGATCGGCGCAACCCGGTTGAAGCTGGGTCCCAAGACCATCACCGTGAAGGCCAAGGCCATGCCTGACATCCGACCGCAGCCTGAGGTCACCGACACCTATGTCAGGTTCACGCAGACCTGCGGAGGCCGCACCGGAGTGCCTGCTCCGCGACCTGTCTCGCGGAAACCGTTCCTCCAGATCGACTCTGCAGTCGCGTGGACGACTCTCTCGCTGACGATCCACAGTGACGGCCGCACCGAGCACCGATTGACCGGGGCCAGCGCGTTCCCGCGTCACTGGATCTACGACCACAGCGGCAAGCTGGTCGAGGAAACCGGCCTGACCGACTTTGCGACGTGGATAGACGACGCTTTCGGCGAGCTAACTCCGTGGGGCGCCTACGACTCACCCGCGCTCACCAAGCAGGTCGAGAGCGAGCTCGAGCGCGAGCTCGGTCGGATGGTGATCAAGAGCGGCAAGCCCAAGGGTCGCAACCTGCCCAAGGGCAAGACGCTAATCCAGCAAGGCGAGACTGGAGACGAGCTTTACCTGGTCATGGACGGCACGTTCGCGGTCGAGGTCGACGGCACTGAGGTGGCCCAAGTGGGTCCCGGGGCGATCGTCGGCGAGCGCGCAACCCTGGAAACCGGCAAGCGAACCGCCACACTGAGGGCGCTGACCCCTTGCCGGGTGGCCTCGGTTCCGCGACGCTACGCGGACGGGAAGGAGCTCGTCGAGATAGCCGCCGGCCACCGGCGGGAGGAAACCCTTTGATGCAACTACCGACACATGATTCGATCGTGCAGGCCCGGCGCCTGCGCAAGGTCTATCGCGGCGCCAACGAGGTCGAGGCCCTGCGTGGCATCGACCTCGAGGTCGAGCGGGGCGAGATGGTCGCCATCGTCGGCCCCTCGGGCTCCGGCAAGACCACCCTTCTCAACTGCCTTTCCGGGCTCGACGCTTTCGACGGCGGCCAGGTTGTGGTCGACGGCCAGGACCTCTCCGCCATGTCCGACCGCACACGCACCGCCTATCGCCGCGACCACATGGGCTTTGTCTTCCAGGCCTTCAACCTGCTGCCCGTGCTGTCCGCGGTCGAGAACGTGGAGATCCCGCTCCTCCTGCAGAACGTCAGCTCGCGTGACTCGCGCCGGCGCGCGCTGGAGATGCTGGAAACGTTGGGATTGGCGCATCGCGCCAACCATCGCCCGGACCAGCTCTCAGGCGGCGAGCAGCAGCGGGTCGCGGTCGCACGGGCGCTGGTCCACAAGCCGGCGGTGGTGTGGGCCGACGAGCCGACCGGCAACCTCGACACCGAGGTCACACAGGTGATCGTCGAGCTGCTGGTGCGCATGAACAA
>VBII01000168.1:0-2137 GCA_005887735.1 Chloroflexota bacterium | reverse complement strand
TGTTTGGCCTGATGATCGGAACCACAGCCATCTTCGCGACGCAAGTTCTGAGTGACTCATTCCTGGAATCTGCGACGCGGAGCGCCTACCTGGCCTGGGGCAACGTCGACCTGCTCGCCGCCGATGGCGGCCGTTTCTTCGATCCCGCGCTGGCGGCGGGGCTAGCCGCCGATCCTGGCCTGCGGTCTTCATTGAAGGGAATCCAGGCCGGTGTCGAGCTGCCCAGCTCGGTGGTCGACCTCGATCGCGGCAATGCCAAGGGCCTCGTCATGCTGGTCGGTGTCGACCCGGCCACTCAAGGCCCGTTCGGCGCCTACCGGCTTGCGGACGGCAAGACCACCCTGGGCCAGGACCTGGCGCCAGACCAAGTCCTCATCTCGGCCTCGCTGGCCGCCGCCCTTGAGGCGCGGATTGGGGACCGGCTGCGTGTCTCCGTCGGTCCCCAGCAGGCGGTGGAGTTTCGGGTGGCCGGAATCGCCGAGGCCCAGGGGCCAGGCGCTTACACTCTCCGGCCGGCACTTTTACGTCATCCGGGTGGCGGTTCCCGGCGATGGCCGGGCGGAGCTGGATCGCGCACATGAGCTTGCCCCACAGGTGCGGAAGGCCCTGCAGGGCCTAGGCGGCGGACCGAGCTTGAAGGTGCGGGAAGCCAAGCGCGAGGACGTCGAATTGCTGATCAAGAGGGCCGAGAGTGATCGAAGCATCTTCACGGGTCTCAGCCTGTTCGTCGCGCTGACCGGATCGGCCCTGGTGGTGAACCTCGGGTTCGCCCTGGCTGAGGAGAGGCGCCCGCGACATGCCGTACTGCGAGCCCTGGGACTCGGCCGGACAGGCGTGGTCACCCTTATGGTCCTGGAGGGCGCGCTCTACAGCCTGGTTGCCGCGGCCGTGGGCCTTGTGCCGGGTTCGATCGCCGGCCTCGCCCTCTCGCGGACTCTGCAGGGCGGCAGCCTGCTGTATGCGGGCCCGGTCGAGGCCCGCACCGGGCCGACGCTGTACCCGATCGCGCCCGGTTCGATGGCCCTTTCCATTGCGATCGGCGCCCTGATAGTGCTCGTCACCCTCTTCGGGACCTCTGTCCGGAGCTCCCGGATGCAGATCTCGTCGGCGATCAAAAACCTGCCCGAGCCAGCCGGCCGCCGCAAGCGATCGGTCTGGGTCACGGCGCTGCTTGGCGTCCTGGGCCTGGGATCGATCGCTGCGCTTGTGGCGGGGAGCCTTCCTGTTCGGCTGGTGGGCGGGGTAGGCCTGGTGATCCTGGCGGCCGCGCTCGTCGGCAGCCGCATCTCTGAGCGGTTGCGGTCGACGTTGACCGGAGCCGCCCTCACGGTATGGGCGGCGGCTGCGGTGGGCAGCATCGCCCTCGGAAACTGGGACTCCCTGGTGCTCGCCCTCAGCGCCCTCGTCTCGGTCTTCGGGCTGAGTCTGGTCGTGGCCTCGAACCTCCGTGTCCTCGAGATCCCTGCCGGCTGGCTCAAGGGCGGGGCCCGTGTGACCATGAGGCCGTCTCTCGCCTATCTGACGCGGCGGCCCCTGCGGGTCGGCCTGGGCACAGGCGCGTTCGCGCTTGTGCTGGCCCTGATGACAATCTTTGCACTGATCATTCCGACCTTCCTGGCGCAGGCGCGCTCCAGCGTGGGTGAATACGACATCCGTGTCGTCGCGCCGACAACGCCCGGATTGTCGATTCCCAATTCGGTACAGCCTGAGATCTCGCGCCAGGTCGTGATGCCGACCCGGCCGTACCGCGGTGAAACAACGAACGCCGGAGTAACAAGGAGGGACCAGTACGTGCCCCTCTACTCGCTGAGCCGCACCGAGCTGGCGTCCGAGCCCTTCCGGCTCACCAACCGGGAAAGTCGGTACAGGAGCGATGCCGAGGTCTGGCAGGCCCTGGCAACCGACCCACACCTGGTGGTGTCACCCATTTACGCCAGCCCTGGCATGACAGTCACGCTGGCGGGGCCAGACGGACCTGTGCAATTTCGGGTGGCGGCAGTGGTGGCAAACCTCGGGCTGTGGGGCATCGCCGGGTCTGAAGCGGCGATGGCGGTCTTCACCACGCTCCCGGTCGGCACGACCATCCTGGCCAGGACGGTGCCTGGCGCCGATGCGACCGCGGTGGCGAGACAGATCC
>VBII01000166.1 GCA_005887735.1 Chloroflexota bacterium | reverse complement strand
CGAGCTCAAGCGACGGCTCGGCCACCTCGACGCCGGGGAGATCGCGCGGATGGACCCCGAGCGCCTGGACAAGATCTTTCGCGAGCGGCCCGCGCTGCATCGTTTTCCAGGCTCCATGGCCCGCCGCGTCCAGGCGATGTGCGCCGCGATCGTGAATGACTACGGCGGCGACGCCGGCTCGGTCTGGCGCGACGCACGGGACGGCGACGACCTTGCGGCGCGGATCAAGAAGCTGCCGGGCTTCGGCGACATGAAGGTGCGCATCCTGGTCGCGGTTCTGGCCAAGAAGTTCGACGTCAAGCCGGAGGGTTGGGAGAAGCACGCGGCGACATGGCACAGCGTGGCTGACGTCGACTCGGCCGAATCCATGGCCCACGCGCGCGACGTCAAGCGGGAGATGAAAGCGAAGCAATAACTTCTGATAAGGTTTTGCCTCCGGCTCCGCCGCAGAGAGTGGAGCGGAATAGAGGGACAAGATGAGATGAGAGACTGCACTCCCACCCGGGAGCAAGCGCGGGCCCTGAGTCAGGAGTTCGCCCTGATCCCGGTTTATCGCGAAATCCTCGCCGACATGCTCACCCCTGTCCGCGCCTACACGCTGCTGTGCCCGCCGGGCGAGCCCGGGTTCCTGCTGGAGAGCGTCGAGGGCGGCGAGCGCCTCGCCCGCTACTCGTTCATCGGCGTCCAGGCACGGCCGCTCGACCTCGGGACCGGCAACCCCCTGGCTGCCCTCGCCTCGGTGGCCGGCGAGCAGACCGCACCGGTCAAAGGCATTCCGCGTTTTCACGGCGGCGCGGTCGGCTATCTCGGCTACGAGACGGCGCGGCACTTCGAGCGGCTCCCGGTCGCGAAGGGAGCAGCGCCACCCATGCCCGAAAGCTCCTTTGTGCGCGCGGAGGACCTGGCTGTCTTCGACCACGTCACGCGCCGCCTCCAGCTGCTGACCATCCACCGGCCCGACCGAGAGGACTATCCCGATGCCGTCGGCCGCATCGACGCCATGGAGCAGAGACTCTTCGCGGACCAGCTGCCGGGGCAATCCCACGGAGTGGACGGCGTGAAGTGGCAATCCAATGTGACCCAGGGGCAGTTCCACGCCATGGTCGACGCCGCGCGCGAGCACATCATGGGCGGCGACGCGTTTCAGGTCGTGGTCTCGCAGCGCTTTCACAAACCGCTCGCCGCGACACCGTTCGACGTCTATCGCTGCCTTCGCGCGATCAACCCCTCGCCCTACATGTTCTTTCTGGCGTTGGGCGGCGATCGCCACGTGGTCGGGACGTCGCCGGAGAAGCTGGTGCAGGTGGAAGGGCGGAGGGTCGAGACGCGGCCGCTCGCGGGGACCCGACGGCGCGGCGCGGATCCGGTCGAGGACTCGCGGCTCGAGAAGGAGCTGCTCAACGACCTGAAGGAGCGCGCCGAGCACGTGATGCTGGTCGACCTCGGGCGCAACGACGTGGGCCGCGTGGCGAAACCCGGAACGGTGACGGTGGATCGGCTGATGGAGGTGGAGCGCTACTCGCACGTCATGCACATCTCTTCGACCGTCAGCGGACAGCTGCGCGAAGGCAAGACCTCGCTCGACGCGCTGCAGGCCGCGTTCCCTGCCGGCACCGTCTCGGGCGCCCCCAAGATCCGCGCCATGGAGATCATCGCCGACCTCGAGCCGGACCAGCGCGGCGTGTACGCCGGTTCCGCGGGTTACGTGAGCTTCGGAGGCAACCTCGACATGGCGATCACCCTGCGAACGGTGGTGGTCGCCGACGGCATCGCCTACGTGCAGGCGGGGGCGGGCGTGGTTGCCGACTCGAGGCCCGAGCGAGAGTACGAGGAGACGCTCGAGAAGGCGGGTGCGATGTTCAAGGCCATCGAGATGGCCGAGGCCATGTGATGCGGCTTGCCATGATCGACAACTACGACACGTTCACCTACAACCTGGTGCAGTACATGGCCGAGCTGGGCGCGGAGCCGGTGGTCTTTCGCAACGACGGTGTGACCGTCGACGAGCTGGGGCAATTCGACGGCGTCGTCATCTCGCCAGGGCCGGGGCGCCCCGAAGATGCGGGAGTGTCGACCGAAGCGATTCGGACGCTGAGTGGAAAGGTGGCCATTCTCGGGGTGTGCCTGGGCCACCAGTGCCTCGGCCAGGTCTTTGGCGGCGAGGTCGTGCGCAACGAGCCTTCCCACGGGAAGACGTCGTGGATCCACCACGACAACTCAGGCGTGATGGCCGGGGTCAGCGAACCGTTCGAGGCGACCCGTTATCACTCGCTGATCGTCAAGAGGTCATCTGTTCCCGCCGAGCTTGTCGTCACGGCCTGGACGCACGACGGCACCGTGATGGGGCTTCGCCACGTGAAACATCCGACCTACGGCGTGCAGTTCCACCCCGAGTCGGTGCTGACCAAGGAGGGCAAGAAGATCCTGGGGAACTTTGTGAGACGGGCCGGGAACTTCGCGGCGTGATAGAAGCTCTAACAAAGCTCGTCAAGTGCCAGAACCTCACCGAGGACGAGGCTGCGGCCGCGTTCGAGGTCATCATGCGCGGCGACGCCACCCCATCCCAGATCGCCGGGTTCGTAGTCGCGCTGCGCATGAAGGGCGAGACGGTGGAAGAGCTCACCGGTTTCGCGCGCTCGGCCCGCGCCATGGCGACACCGATCCAGGTCGACGGCGCGCTCCTGGACACGTGCGGGACGGGCGGCGATGGCCTGGCGACCTTCAACATCTCGACGCTGGCGGCAATCGTCTCCGCCGCGTGCGGCGCGCGGGTCGCCAAGCACGGCAACCGCGCCGCCTCATCGCTCTGCGGCTCCGCCGACGTGCTCGAGAAGCTGGGCGTGAAGATCGACCTGGGTCCTGAAGGGGTTGCGCGTTGCGTCGACGAGGCGGGAATCGGTTTTCTTTTCGCCCCGATCTTCCACCCGTCGTTTCGTTTCGCCGCGGTGACGCGCAAAGACCTCGGGTTGCGCACGGTCTTCAACGTCCTCGGCCCGCTGTGCAACCCGGCGGGAGCCAAATACCAGGCGCTCGGCGTCGCCGACGGCGCGCTCGCCGGCAAGATGGCGGAGGTGCTCGTACGCCTCGGCGTGGAGCGGGCGATCGTCTTTCACGCGGCGGACGGCATGGACGAGCTGTCGGTCGCCTCGCCCTCATTCGTGATCGAGATCGACGGAGAACGGAAGGAATACGAGCTCGATCCCGCCGAGTTAGGCCTCCCGCGCGCGCCCGTCGAGTCGATGCGGGGCGGCGGGCCGGAGGACAACGCACGCCTTGCACGTGAGGTCCTCGGCGGCGCCAAAGGACCACGACGCGACGTCGTCCTCCTCAACGCCGCTGCTGCGCTGCGCGCTGCGGGGCTGGCGCGCGACTGGAAGGACGGGCTCGGCCTGGCCGCGGACGCGATCGACTCCGGGCGGGCCGTCGAGGTGCTGCAGCGGTGGGCCAGAATCTCCCAGGAGTGACCGAAGACCTCTTGGCTCGGCTGGTCCTCGAAGCCAGGCAGGACTTGCAGCGCAGGCGCTACCTGATGGGCACCGATCAGTTCGAGCTCGCGGTCGCCGCGTACACGCCGAAGGACTTCGTCGGCGCG
This sequence comes from Chloroflexota bacterium, assembly GCA_005887735.1. Classification (GTDB taxonomy): domain Bacteria; phylum Chloroflexota; class Dormibacteria; order Dormibacterales; family Dormibacteraceae; genus 40CM-4-65-16. The sequence continues at coordinate 3,519 of VBII01000166.1, read as the reverse complement.
CTGCGCAAGCCGGCACTTGCGGTGATCGCGGAGATGAAGCAGCGCACTCCGACGATGGGGGTCCTCGCCGGCGATTACCGTCCGGCCGACATCGCGCACGCCTACGCCGAAGGCGGGGCGGCAGCGATCTCCGTGCTGACTCACATGGCCGGATTCGGAGGGCGGATCGACCACGTCCGCGCGGTTCGTGCGGCCACCCAGCTTCCGATCCTTCGGAAGGACTTCGTCACCGACCCCTTCGAGGTCGCGGAGGCCCGCGCATGCGGCGCCGACGCGGTGCTCCTTATCGTGGCGGCAATGGAACCGGCGCAGCTCAAACTCCTCGTTGCGCTGACCAAGAGCCGCGGCATCGCCGCGCTGGTGGAGGTGCACGACGAGGCGGAGACCAGCGCGGCCCTCGACGCAGGGGCGCTCGCGATCGGCGTCAACCATCGCGACCTGCGGACCTTCAACGTCGACCTGGCCCTGACCGAGCGGCTGCGCAAGGTCGTGCCGAGCGAGGTCGTGCTGGTGGCGGAGAGCGGGATCCGCTCCTCGGCGGACGCGCGCCGCATGCGCGAGGCCGGCGCCGATGCGATCCTCGTCGGCGAGCTGCTGATGCGGTCGGTCGACCCGGCGGCGCGGATCAGGGAGCTGATGCAGTGATTCGAGTCAAGATCTGCGGCATCTGCGACCTCGCAGGCGCGTCTACCGCCGTTGAGGCCGGCGCCGACCTGATCGGGTTCCACTTCTGCAGCTCCGACCGTCGGGTCACACCCGAGGAGGCGCATGCGATCCTCGATGAGCTGTCGGTCCGGCCCAAGGTCGTGGGGGTTTTCATCGACCAGCCCGCGCGGGAAGTGCGCGAGATCGCCGAGTACCTCGACCTCGACCTGCTGCAGCTGCACGGCTCCGAGCCCGCCGGCTTCGAGGGCGGCCGGCCGGTCATGAAGGTGTTGAAGGTGCGGGATCGCGTGATGCCCGACGCGGAAGCCTGGCCGGACCCGATCATGCTCGACTCCTGGTCCGCCGACCAGCGAGGCGGGACCGGCCGCACGTGGGATTGGGAGCTGGCACGTCCCCTGCTCGCGGCGCGCCAGGTGTTCATCGCGGGCGGTCTGGAACCGGGTAACGTGGGCAAGGTCGTGAGCGGGTTCAAGCCCTATGGCGTCGACGTGTCGAGCGGCGTCGAAGCTCGCGTGCGGGTCAAGGATCCTGAAAAGGTGCGCGCATTCATCCGCGCGGTGCGGCTGGCGGAGGTCGTGTAGTGAACCGCGCGGCTCTCACTCACCCGGTCGACGGACGGTTCGGAGCGTTCGGAGGGCAGTACGTGCCGGAGACGCTGATGAGCGCGCTCCACGAGCTCGAGGACATGTGGCACGAGGCCAAGGCCGACCCGCAGTTCCAGCTCGAGCTGGCGGGGCACCGCCGAGCCTTCATCGGCCGGCCGACGCCGATCTACGCCGCGACCAGGCTGAGCGAGCAGTTCGGCGGCACGCACATTCACTTCAAGCGCGAGGACCTGTGCCACACCGGGGCGCATAAGCTCAACAACGCGGTCGGCCAGGCGCTGCTTGCCATACGCATGGGCAAGAGGCGGATCATCGCCGAGACCGGCGCGGGTCAGCACGGTGTCGCGACCGCGACAGTCTGCGCGCGCTTCGGTCTCGACTGCACCGTCTACATGGGCACCGAGGACATGCGCCGCCAGTCCATGAACGTGCGCCGCATGAAGCTTCTCGGGGCGGAGGTCGTCGAGGTCAAGAGCGGATCGAAGACGCTCAAGGACGCGACCACCGAGGCCATCCGCGATTGGGTGACCAACGTGCGCACGACCCATTACATCATCGGGTCGGTCGTCGGTCCGCACCCGTACCCGGAGATGGTGCGCGACCTGCAGCGCGTGATCGGCGACGAGGCGCGCGAGCAGTACCTGTCGCTCGACGGCAAGCTGCCCGACGTGGTGGTGGCGTGCGTGGGCGGAGGCTCCAACGCGATCGGCATCTTCACTGCGTTCATCGACGACAGGGACGTGGCGCTGGTCGGCGTCGAGGCGGCCGGCAAAGGGATCCGCACCGGGCAGCACGCGGCCTCGCTCGTCGGTGGACGGCCTGGCGTGCTGCACGGCTCGTACACCTATGTGCTGCAGGACGGGGATGGACAGATCCTGCCGACGCATTCGATCTCTGCGGGGCTGGACTATCCCGGGGTCGGTCCGGAGCATGCGTTCCTGCGCGACATCGAGCGCGTCGAGTACGTGGGGGTGACGGACCAGGAGGCGCTGGCCGCGTTCAAGCTCTTGACCGCCATGCCGAGCAGGAACTGGCCAATCAGCATCAGCAGCGCAACCAGGAATGAGATCCGCAGCTGCCGGGTGGTTGCCATGGCCGGCTCCAGTCTATTCAGCCCACGAACCAGAGGCTTCGCCGTGACTTCGCGGGGACCCCTGTGAAGATGGTGGCTGAAAGACTCCGCCTGGAGAAGGCGCTCCGGGCCGATGGTGACCTGAAGCTGGTCGCCTACATGATGGCCGGCCACCCGAACCGGAAAAGGTCGATCGAGGTGGGGAAGAGGCTCGCCGGATCGGGGATCGCGGCCCTGGAGGTCGGCATCCCGCACTCCGACCCGCTTGCCGATGGCCCGGTGATCCAACGCGCCGGCCAGGCCGCGCTCGCGAACGGCATGACGGTGGAGGGCGCGCTGGAGGTTGCGAAGGCCGTCGCCACGGAGGGCGTGCCCGTGGTGCTGATGACCTACATCAACCCGGTGCTGCAGCACGACCCGCGCAAGTTCGCCGCCGAATCGGCGCAGGCGGGAGTCGCGGGCGTGATCGTGCCCGACCTGCCCATCGAGGAGGCCGAGCCGGTCGCCGGCTGGCTGCGCGCCGCGTCCCTGGACACGATCTTCATGGTCGCCCCGACAACGCCTCCCGACCGCATGGCAACGATCTGCTCGCACTCGAGCGGGTTCGTCTACTGCGTGACGGTGACCGGCATCACGGGGGTGCGCAAGGAGCTGCCGGAAGGGATGTCCGACCTGTTCGCCGAGGTGAAGAAGCACACGCCGCTCCCCGTGGCGGCCGGTTTCGGCATCTCTCGGCAGGAGCACATGAAGGCGCTCCGGGGCAAGCTCGATGCGGCGGTGGTCGGCAGCGCGATCGTGGACGAGATCGAGCGCGGCGGCGACGGAGTCGCCCTCGTCAGGGAGCTGCTGAAAGCTTGCCGGTAAGAGGAATCCGCGGCGCGACCACCGCAAGCGGCAACACCGCGGAGGCGATCATGGAGGCCACAGAGGAGCTCTTGCAGGAGCTCGTCGGCCTCAACGACCTCGATCCGACCGAGATCGCGTCCGCCTTCTTCACCACCACGCCGGACCTGAACGCGGAGTTCCCGGCGCACGCCGCGCGCCGCCTCGGGTGGCTTGGCGTGCCCATGCTGTGCGGACACGACATGGAGGTGCGGCAGCCAAATCCGCGCGGTGTGCCGATGTGCGTGCGGGTGCTGCTCATGTACAACACGCCGCGGCCACAGTCTGCGATGC
>VBII01000165.1:2248-2714 GCA_005887735.1 Chloroflexota bacterium | reverse complement strand
CTCCGGGAAGCCCTGCAGGATGTCGTCGGGAGTGAGGTAGCCCTGCTCTTTGCCCTTGACGATGAGCTGCTCGGCAACCGCCATCAGCTCGTCTTCGAACTTCGGCTCCGGCTTCTCGACCGTCTTGGCGGTCTTCAATGCCTTGCCGTTCACGGTCTTGCCATCAGTTGCCTTCGGCGTCGCCGCCGGCTTCACAACGCGCGCGATGTCTAGCTTCTCCTTTCCATGTCCGTGATGGCGCGGGCGAGCTCTCTGGCTTCAGCCTCCAATTGCGCCACCCGTTCCGAGTCCCTGCCCCTTTCGGCCTCGGACAGCTGGCGGATTATCCCACTGTGCATACCCTTCATGTGCTCCAGCCGGATTCGTTCGGCAAGCTCAACGGCCACCTCGTCATCGACATTCGGCGGCGGCGCCGCCCACGCTCGTCTGATCAGATCCTGCTCCTCGGGTGGATATCCCACCAGTT
>VBII01000165.1:637-2130 GCA_005887735.1 Chloroflexota bacterium | reverse complement strand
TACGGCTAGCAACTGTACGAGATAGTGGCTCGGCGTCACTATCTTGGCCGCCCCGCGCGAACGGGCGCCGTTGGTGGCCGGCCGCGCCGGCGCAGGCTCAGGGTCGCGCAGCAGAAGGTGTCGCGAGATCCCTGTCTTGCGCTCCGCCAGCTCAGCGTAGGCCTCGTGCAGGTTGGCCGGAAACTGCCGGATCCAGTCCCGCAGCCTGGCCCCGACCGTCTCCACCGAGTTGGAGTTGCTCGGGTTGAGACCGGCCGCAAATTCGGCCACCCCCGCCTCGAAACCTGAGGGCGCCCGATCCATCACCTCCTGCCACCGCTGCAGCGCTTCGGCGCCGCCCGCGCGCAGGAACTCGTCGGGATCCTTGGCGTCCGGCACCGTGGCGACCCGGGTGCGCATTCCGGTGTGCGCCGCCAGCGCTGCCGCCTTGCGCGCCGCGTCACGCCCCGCCCGGTCGGCGTCGAACACCAGCAGCAGCTCGTCGGTAAAGCGCTTGAGCAGGCGGACCTGGTCGTCGGTGAGCGCGGTGCCCGAGCTGGCAACCGAGTTCGTCACCCCGAACTGGTGGCCGGTGATGACGTCGAACTGGCCCTCCATCAGCACGGCGTGGCCGCGCCGCGCGATCTCGTCGCGCGCCAGGTCGAGACCGAAGATGACTCTTCCTTTTATGTACGTGGGGCCCTCCGGCGAGTTGATGTACTTGCGCTGCTCGTCCTGGCGAACCGTGCGGGCGGTGAAGGCCAGGACCTGGCCCCGCTCGTCGCGGATCGGGACCACGAGGCGCTCGGCGAAGAAGTCGGTCCCGTCGCGCCGCATCAGGCCGGCCTCCTGCGCGTCGACCAGCGACCGCTTCTTGGCCCGCAGGTATTCGGCAAAGCCGCGGCCCGCCGGCGCGTAACCAAGCTGGAACCGGCGCGCGGTCTCCTCTCCCACGTGCCGCGACTCGAGCAGCCGCCGGCCCGGCTCGCCCGCCGGCATCTTCCACAGCACGTACTCGTAGTACTGGGCCGCGAGCTTGAGCATGTCGAGGATGCGCTTGCGCAGGTCGGCCCGCTCCTTCTGGTCTGGGCTGAGCTTGCGGAGCTCGACACCCGCCCTCTCCGCCAGCATCTGCAGCGCGCCCCGCTTGTCCGTCTTCTCGATCAGCTCGACGAATGTGAAGACGTCGCCGGAGCGCTCGCAGCCGAAGCAGTACCACGACTGCATCTGCGGGTTGACCTTGAAGCTGGGGCTGTCCTCCTGGTGGAATGGGCACAGCCCCCAGAAGTCCTTGTTTCGCTTCGTCAGGCGCACGTGCTCCTGGACGACCTTGACCAGGTCGACCTTGGCCTTTACCTCGGCGAAGGCGTCGTCGGACGCTTGGGTGGGCACGTGCCTATTGTGAGTCCTCCCCATTCATAGGGAGGAATCTTGCGAAGCCAGACGGAGGGGCCCCGGGCGGCCGCGCTTGCCTTAAGCGAGCAGCGCCAGCGAGGCCGCCGTCAGCACTGTTC
>VBII01000165.1:0-430 GCA_005887735.1 Chloroflexota bacterium | reverse complement strand
AGCCCGATGCCGATCGCCTTGATGATCACGACCTCGGCCAGGCCGAAGGCCATGAACACCGCGAACATGATCGCCGCGGCGCCGGTGATCAGCCGCCCGGTGCGCTCGAGCCCGCTTGCCACGGCGGCGGTGTTGTCGCCCAGGCGCACGTATTCCTCGTGCATCCGGCTCACGAGCAGGACCTCGTAGTCCATAGAGAGCCCGAACACGATCGCGAAGAGGATCACAGGGATGCTTGCGTCGAGCGATTGCGGCGTGAAGCCGAGAAGGTTCGAGAAGTGGCCCTGCTGGAAGATGAAGACCAGCGCGCCGAACGAGGCGCCGATGGACAGGAAGTTTAGGATCACCGCTTTCAACGGGAGGACCACTGAGCCGGTCAGCAGGAACAACAGCAGGTAGGTGACCAGCACCACTGTGCCCACCGCCAGCG
>VBII01000163.1 GCA_005887735.1 Chloroflexota bacterium | reverse complement strand
TCGTTCTGCTCACCATCCTTTCGTTTGTTGGGAGGGGCCGCGTGGTAGCGACGGGTCAGACAGGAAAATGAGCGAGCGGAGAGGCGTCGAGGTTCGGCTCGAGAACCTGCAGCGGCGGTACGGCACGGTGACGGCACTCGATGGACTCACGCTCACTCTCTCTCCGGGGGAGCTCGTTGCGCTGCTCGGCCCTTCCGGTTGCGGCAAGACCACCGCACTTCGCCTCCTCGCGGGGCTCGAGGACGCCGATGGAGGGCGCGTCGTGATCGGGGGCAAAGATGTCACAGGGCTGCCGGCCAACCGGCGCAATGTCGGCATGGTGTTCCAGGCGTACTCGCTGTTTCCGCACATGGTGGCTTGGGAGAACGTCGCTTTCGGTCTGCAGATGCGCAAGGTCGGCACTGCGGAACGCAAGAAACGCGCGTTGGAAACACTCGAGCTTGTCGGGCTAGGCCGATTCGCCGAGCGATATGCGAGCCAGCTCTCCGGCGGTCAGCAGCAGCGCGTGGCGCTCGCACGGGCGCTAGCGATAAAGCCGCAGGTGCTGCTGCTCGACGAACCGCTTTCGGCCCTGGACGCCAAGGTCCGCTCCCGGCTGCGCGACGAGATCCGCCGGATTCAGCTCGAGGTCGGGATCACGACGCTCTTCGTCACGCACGACCAGGAGGAGGCGCTGGCCATCGCCGACCGCGTGGGCGTCATGCAATCAGGCCACCTCGAGCAGCTCGGGCCGCCGACCGAGATCTACTCGCGACCTGCCACGCCATTTGTCGCGGAGTTCGTCGGTCTCACCAACCGCATGAAGGGCGACGTGCACGGTGGCACGGTGGATGTCCGCGGCACCCGCATTCCGCTCGTCGATCCGGATGTGGAAGACGGCCCCGCCACCGCGCTCGTGCGGCCCGAGGCGGTGACCCTCGCCAGCAATGGCGAGATGGAGGATGGGCCTCTGGTCGGGACCGTCATCGCCATCGCGTTCCTCGGAGCCATGAGCCGGGTGACGGTCGATCTTGGCGACACTATCGTGCTCGCGCAAATGGCGACGTCGGCTGCTTCGCAGACGCCGGCCGGTACCAAGGTCCGGCTCACGCTGCGACCCGATCCCGTGCTCATTCAGAGGGAACAACCGGCCACCACGGCTCCGTGAAGTCCGCCGCGCGGTCGGTCCTGACCACCGAACGCCGGCTGGGCGCCGGCGCCACGCTGCGCACCGGCACGCGGGCAGCGTATCGCGCCGTGGCGGAGGGTTCAGGTGAACCGCATTCAGTACGGACCGAGCTCGCGACCGGCGATGCGACACGAAAGGGCGAAGCAATCGCGTGCTTTGCGCACATCACCGACCTTCACGTCACCGATGCCCAATCGCCGGCACGATTCGAGTTCGTCAACCGCGAGGCGGAGGATCGGCGCTTCCGCGAGCTTCTGACCATGCAGCGGCCGCAGGAGCTGATGAACACTCACGCGATCGCGGCCATGGTGCGCGCAATCAACAACGTCGCCGAGGGTCCCCTGACTGGCAGCGCGGTGCAGCTTGCGGCGATGACCGGCGACGCAGTCGACAACACGCAGCGCAACGAGCTGACAAATTTCCTGTCCTTGCTCGATGGAGGTGCCGTCCGTCCCGACTCCGGCGCCCCGGGCTATGACGGAGTGCAGCGGGCGGACTGGCCAGGCGACATCTTCTGGAAGCCCGACGGCCTACCCGGCGACGACCTGTTTCAGCGCAATCTCGGTTTCCCGCAGCACCCAGGTCTGCTGGATGTAGCGACGCAGCCCTTTCAGTCCGAAGGCCTCACCGTTCCGTGGTTGCGGTGTTGGGGAAACCACGAACAGGTCTGCCAGGGCGTCGGGGTTGTGACAGCTGCGCTGGCCGAGGCGATGGCAGGGTCGCGCAAACCGATCGAGCTGCCACTTGGCCTCGACCGCGATCGCGCCGTCGATGTCTTCGTCGCCAGTCCGGAGTGGTACATGTCCGGCGCTTCGCTCGTCGTGCCGGCCGATCCGGAGCGGCGTCCTATCCAGCGCACCGATCTGCTGCCCTTCTCGTACTACGTCCATGACTCAGGCACTGTGAGCTACATCACGCTCGACACTGTGTGCGATGCCGGCGGCGCAGATGGAACGATCGACGTCGCACAGCTGCGGTGGCTGGAGCAGCGCCTGGAGGAGGCGCGCGACCGCTACGTGGTCATCCTCTCCCACCACGGCTACGACACGCTTTCCAACCCGCGCGGCGAACGGCGCGCCGACCAGCTGCTCGCGTTGCTCGGGCGTTGTCCGAACGTCGTGCTGTGGCTCAACGGCCACATCCACGCCAATCGCATCACGCCCCGACACGGCTTCTGGGAGGTGACCACGAGCTCGATGGTCGACTGGCCCTGCCAGGCTCGGCTGATCGAGATGTTCCGGACCACGACAGGCCTGCTCGCCATCGCCTGCACGATGCTGGACCACGACGGCGCGGGCCTGGCCGGGCTGCACCGCGAGCTGGCGGGGAACGTCCCGCTCAACGGCTTCGATTCCTGGCGCCCCGGGACGCCGGTCGACCGCAACGCGGTCCTTCTCTTGCCGCACCCCTTCTAGTCCGATTCTGTTGCGCACAGCGCGACAGTGGCGTATAGTGCGACAGCGCACGTGGTGAGGGCGGTGGGCACGCAGGGTGTTGGGCGGGGTCTGGCCGTTTTCCTCCGCGCGCCGCGGTACGAGATCTTCCCGACCGACGACATTCTGGCCGTCGTGGCCCAATACGTACCCAAAGAGGTCACGATCACGGTCACCGCCTCGCCCCGGCGTGGGCTGCCGGCAACGGTCCACCTCGCAGTCAATCTCGCGCGGCTTGGCTACAAAGCGATACCCCACCTGTCGGCCCGGCTCATCCGTGACCGGAAGGAGTTGGGCCAGATCCTCGAGGCGATCCGCGATGCCGGGATCCGCGGCATCTTCGTCGTGGCGGGAGACGCCAAAGAGCCGGCGGGAGAGTTTCCCGACGCCCTGTCGCTTCTCGCCGCGCTGCCTCCGGATCACGGTTTGACCGAGATCGGCGTCACCGGTTACCCCGAGCGCCACCCCTTCATCCATGACGACGTCACGATCCAGGCGATGTGGGACAAGCGGCGGTACGCGACCTGCATCGTCAGCAACATGAGCTTCGACCCTGACACCGTCAAGGGTTGGGTGGAGCGGGTGCGGCGGCGCGGCGTCGAGCTGCCGATCTACATCGGCATGGCGGGGTTGGCCGATCCGGCGCGGCTCCTGCGCTTGTCCACCAAGATCGGCGTTGCCGAATCGGCCCGTTTTCTGCGGGGCCATCCGAGCTGGCTGGCCCGGATGTTCCGACCTGGCGGATACGAGCCGGGGCGATTCGTGAGCGCGCTTCTGCCCGACATCGCGCAGCCTGACCGGCGCATCGCCGGGCTGCACGTGTTCACTTTCAACGAGATCGAGCCGACGGAGAGGTGGCGCCGGGAGATGCTGGCGCGTCTTGTGTAAGGAGAGGGTGCATGAAGGTTGAATTTCCGGCTGACCTGGACATCGCGCGCAAAGCGCACCTCCTTCCGATGCCCGACATCGCAGCGAAGATGGGCATCGGACCGCATCTGCTCGAGCCCTACGGGCACGACGTGGCCAAGATCAAGCTCGACGCCATCGAAGAGCTGAGGGATCGGCCGAAGGCGAAGTACGTCGTCGTCTCCGCCATCACTCCGACGCCGCTGGGCGAGGGCAAGACCACGACCACGGTCGGCCTCGGCGATGCGCTCGGCCACATCGGGAAAAAAGCTGTGATCGCCATCCGCCAGCCCTCGATGGGCCCTACGTTCGGCATCAAAGGTGGGGCGGCGGGCGGCGGCTACAGCCAGGTGGTGCCGATGGAACGCCTCAACCTGCACCTCACCGGCGACTTCCACGCCGTCACCTCCGCGCACAACCTGCTCGCGGCGATGATCGACAACTACATCCATCACAACCTGCGCGAGTTTCCCATCGACCTGCACAGCATCACGTGGCGCCGCGTGCTCGATGTCAGCGACAGGGTCCTGCGCAACGTGGTCGTCGGGCTGGGCGCGCCGGAAGACGGCGTCGTGCGCCAGA
>VBII01000164.1 GCA_005887735.1 Chloroflexota bacterium | reverse complement strand
GGCCCATCGACTTGTAGACCGTGATCTCATCGGGTGAGCGGCGGCCGGGCCGTGTGCCGAGGAGCATCTCTCCGACCTCGGTCGCGGTGTTCGGATCCATTCCCGCCAGCTCAAAGCAGCCCGCGGGCGGCGGCAGGAACGCGGCCGCTCGAGACTCGACGAACAGGTGAGCCGCCTCGACCAGTCGTCTATCCAGCTCGCCCGACGGCGCCGCGTACCCGACCGACGTGACGTGGGCGCCGGGCGCAACCCACTCGCGGCGGATTACTGGTTCGCCCGAGTGCGTGCACAGGGCGACGACATCAGCTCCGCGCACGGCTGCCTCGAAGCTTTCGACGGCGCGCGCCCGGGGATCGAGCTTCGCCAGCCGCCGCGCGCTCTCCACTGTCCGCGAGGCGACGCGGATCTCGGCGAATCGCCGCACGCGCGGCATCATCTCCAGATGGGCGTGCCCCTGCACCCCGGCACCCAGGATCGCGAGCACGCCGGCATCCTCTCTTGCGAGATGACGAACCGAGACGGCGGCGCCGCCGGCCGTGCGGATCGCCGTGATTCGCGTGCCGTCCATCACCGCGACCGGAGAACCGGTTTCGGGGTCGAAGAGCGCGATCAGGGCCTGGTGCGACGGCAGGCCTGTCGCGTCGTTGTGCGGGAACACCGTGACGAGCTTCACGCCCAGGCCGAGGCCTTCTCCATAACCCGGCATCGACGCCAGCCAGCCCTCGTTCTCCCCGTCGACGGCGGTGCGGGCGGGAACTTCTACCCGGCCCGAGCTCAGCGCGCGAAATCCTTCTTCCAGCGCTTCGAGAAGGCGATCGAGGTCCAGCAGAGCAGTCACGTTGGGGCACTCTCAGTGGCGCATGAAACGCTCGGCGCGGGGGATCCTCGAGGTCCTCGTCCGGATACCGTCGGAGACCGGCGGCGAGCAGGCCGCTGCGGGGGCGTTCGCCGGATGGTGCGAAGAGGCGGGCATGGAGGTCGCGAAGGAGGATGTCGAGCCCGGCCGGTGCAACGTCGTCGCCCGCTGGAACGTCGGCCGCCGACCCCACGTGCTTCTGACCGGCCACCTCGACACCGCCCCGGTGGGGGACGGCTGGACGCGCGATCCCTTCGGCGCAGAGGTCAGCGGCGGCCGGCTCTACGGCCGCGGCGCGTGCGACATGAAGGGCGGGCTCGCCGCGATGCTGGGCGCGATCTTCGAGCTGCGCCGGCGAGGCGAGGAGCCGGCCGGCGACGTCACGCTGGCGGCGGTTGCGGGGGAAGAGGAGGATTCAGCAGGCACTCGAGCCCTTGTCGGCCGCGGCATCCGCGCTGACATGGCGGTCCTGTCCGAACCCACGGCGATGCAGCTGGTCATCAGCAACCGGGGCTTGTTGAACTTTCGGATCAACGCGGCCGCCGAGGTCGTGCTCGAACTGCAAGCCGTCAACGACGAGCTTGCGCGGCGCCCTCATGCAGTGTTTGGCGCGGCAACCCTGACGGCCAGGACGATCCACGGCGGCACACGTCCGTACGTCGTGCCGGACCGCTGCGTGGTCGAGATCGACCGCCGCGTCAACCCGGGCGAGACGACCGCCAAGGTCCTCGAGGAGATCGAGTCTGCGCTAGCCCGCGTTCGGCTTCGCGTGCCGTGGCTCGAGGTGGTGGTCGAGTCGGGCCCTGACTACCTCGCGTTCGAGATTCCCGAAGAGCACGACCTGGTACGCGCGCTGAAATCAGCCATGGCCGCCGCGGGCGTCCCGCCTCGGATCTCGTCCTGGCGCGCCGCCAGCGACGCGGGCTTCTTC
>VBII01000018.1:9414-21228 GCA_005887735.1 Chloroflexota bacterium | reverse complement strand
GGAAGATCATCGCGACATCGTTCCCCCGGAAGTCGCGGATCTCCTCGTCCGTCATTTTGGTCACTTCTTTGCCGCGGAAGAGAATCCGGCCTGAGGTGATCTTGCCGGGAGCCGGAACGAGGCGAAGGATGGACAGCGCGGTCATCGTCTTGCCGCACCCGGACTCGCCAACGACACCCAGCGTCTCGCCGGCGTCGACGTGGAAAGTTACGCCGTCAACGGCGCGGACCACTCCGCGCGACGTGAAGAACTGCGTGTGCAGGTCTTCGACCTGAAGCAGCGTCTGTGCCAATTCGGCTGCAGAACTCTACAGGGCGCTAGCGGCGCATTCGCGGGTCGAGGGCGTCCCGCAGCCCGTCGCCGACGAAGGTGAAAGCCAGGAGCGTGAAGCCAATCGCCAGCGCGGGGAACACGACAGAGCTCGGGTTGGCGTAAATCGCCTCGTAGCCGTCGAACACCATCTGCCCCCAGGTTGGGGTTGGCGGCTGGATGCCGACGCCGAGGAAGCTCAGCACGGCCTCGAGGAAGATCGCGTTCGGGATTCCGAAAGTCAAGGTCACGATGATCGGCCCGAGTGAATTGGGCAGCAGGTGCTTGAGGATCAACTTCGCTGGAGAAGAACCGGAGGAACGGGCGGCCTCCACGAACTCTTTCTCCTTGATGGACAACACCTGGCCACGGACCAACCGTGCGAGACCCACCCAGTTGACCAGCGCGATCGCGCCGAAGATCGTGAGGAGGCTCGGTCCAAAGACTGAGACGACCACGAGCACAAACAGCAAGTCCGGGAATGCGTACCAGATGTCGGTGAACCGCATCAACAGGTTGTCGATCCGGCCGCCGAAGTAGCCGGCTGTCAACCCGATGAGGAGACCGATGGGCAGGATGATCGCCTGGACCATGATGCCAACAGCGAGCGAGACCTGGCTGCCGAACAGCAGGCGACTGAGTGTGTCGCGCCCCAGCTCGTCAGCGCCGAGCCTAAACCCGTTCTGACCCGGGCCGGCTTCGATGTACTCGACGTGTTGTTTGATGGGGTCAGCAAGTATCCCGAGGTGAACCAGCAGAGGCGACCCAAAAGCGATCAGGACAAGGAGCCCGATCAGGACCGCGCCCGCGATGGCAAGGCGGTTGCGCCGGAACCTCTGCAGCGCATCGCTCCATAAGCCGATCTGCTGCTCGGGAACTTCCCAGGCGCTGAGGTCCTCGACCGCCGCGGCCGGGATCGCCAATTTAAGTCAGCCTGACCCGGGGATCGATGAAGACGTAGGCGACGTCGACGATGAGGTTTGCGACCGCGATCACCAATGAGAAGAGGACAGTCGTGCCGAGGATCATCGGGTAATCCCGAGACTCGATCGCGACGACAAATGCCCGACCGATCCCAGGAACGCGAAAGTCGGACCGAGGGTGGTGACGACCGGGATCAGCGAGTTCTTCAATATGTGCCGGATGACCACCAGGCGCTCAGGCAACCCTTTGGCCCAGGCGGTGCGTACGAAGTCCTGGCGAATGGTCTCGAGCGTGCTGGCGCGCGTAAGCCGCGCCGTGTAGGCGGTCGGAAGCAGGGCAAGCGTAATCACCGGCATGATCAGGTGATCATCGACTCCGAATCAGGCCGCGGGAAGGAAGAAGTTGCCGCCGGTCCCCTTGTAGGCCAGGACGGAAAAGGCCACCACCATCAGCGCCCCGATCACAAAGTTCGGAAATGAGGCGGCCACGGTGGCAAAGCCCATCGTTATGTAGTCGACCCGGGTGTTCTGGCGCAGTGCGGCGAGCACGCCCAGGCCCACGCCGACCGGGATGATCAATAGAAACGCAAGCACCCCGATGGTCGCGGTGTAGGGCCAACTCTCAAGCAACAGCCCGGACACCGTCTTGCCCTGGTACTGGTAGGAGAGCCCGAAATCGAAGTGAACGACGCTCGTGATGTAGAGCAGGAACTGCTGGGGCACCGGCTTGTTCAGGCCGTACCGGATGTTCAGGTTGTTGACGACGGTATCGGAGAGCTGCCGGCTGCCCGCCTTGTCCCACGGGCTGCCCGGCGCCAGGTGCATGAGCGTGAAGGTGATCAGGATCACGAAGAACAGGATCGGCACCATCCAGAGGATTCGCCGCACGATGAAGATCGCGAGGCTGCCGGCCCTGGTGCTCGTGATCGCCGTCACTTGAGGAGGCAGCAGGGCGCCCCGCACGGGACGCCCTGCTGTTACTGCCAATTCGGTCTTTACCTCTTTAGTGCTGTGTGATGTACGCCGTGTTGTATCTGCCGTCGCCCGGCAGGTTCTGGTCGTCGGTCGTGGTCACTGTGAGACCCTGCACGTAAGGCTTGACCAGGTCGTATTCGTACGGCTGGTACATGAACCCTACCACTGCAGTGTCGACGAGCAGCTTCTGGGCCTGGGCGTAGTCCTGAGAGCGCTTTGTCTTGTCGGACTCGGCGTCTGCCTTGGTCACCAGGTTGTCGTAGTTCGGGTCGCTGAGACAGCCCCAGTTGAGGTTGTGGCACGAGCCCGTCACGAAGATGTCGGCCCAGTCCTGCTGGTCCGGGTAGTCGCTGATCCATCCGTCCAGGCCGTAGATGTCGTACTGGCCCTTGCGGATGTCCCTGGTCACGGTCTTGCTGTCGATGACATCCAGCTGGATGGTGACGCCGAGGTTCGTGCTCCACTGGTCCGCGAGGAACTGGTTCAGCGTCTTGCTGGCGGTCGTGTTGCGGGTAAGAAGCTTCATCTTCGCCAGATCCGCTGTCTTGCCTGAGTCGGCGAGCAGCTTCTTAGCCGCCGCCGGGTCAAAGCTCTGCGCGTTGTCAGAGGTGTCGTATCCGTTCATGCCCTTGGGGATGAACGTCGCGAGGGACTTGCCGTTGCCGTGCTCGATGTCGTTGACCAGCTTGTCGCGGTCGATCGACTTGGACAGCGCCATCCGCACGTTCTTGTCGTTCTTGCTCAGCTTGGGGTCACCGCGCACGACGGTGACGTCGGCCAGCGGCACGCCGATGATGTCGAGCGCGCCGGTCTGGTACTGCGAGAAGGCCGTGTTGCCGTCCGCGATCTCGTAGTACGTGATCGTCTGCAGGTTCGGCTTGGCCGCCCAGTAGTTCGGGTTCGGCACCAGCGTCACATGGTCCTTAGACGCGATCTCACTGATCTTGTACGGCCCGTTGCCGATGATGGTCGACGCGTTGTTGGCCCACGCCTCTGCCTTTGTCGCGTCGGTCGAAGCGAAGGCTCCCCCGGCGGCCTGCTCGATGATGTCCTTGCGCAGGGGAACCGCCATCCAGAGCGTTGCCACCCACTTGAAGTAGGCGGCCGGGTGGTCGAGCTGAACGACGAAGGTCTTGTCGTCGGGCGCCGACAGTCCAAGACCGTTGAGGTAGGTGTCGATCGCGCTGGCGCTGGAAACGTCAACGTTGCCGTATCCGCTCGCGCCCTTGATCGTCTGGTCGAAGAACGGGTCGACGTAGCCGGCGGCCAGCGCCGGGTTGAGGAAGTGCTTCCAGCCGTAGACCCAGTCGCTCGCCGTGACCGCCTTGCCGTCGCTCCACTTTTCGCTGCGCAGGTGGAACGTGTAGGTCAGGCCGTCCGAGGAAACGTCGTAGCTCGTCGCGCCGAGGGGCTCGACATCGCTCGAGTCCGCCTTTGCGCGGAACAGGCTGTCGTAGGTCTGGATGCCTACAGCTCGCTCATACGTGTAGGTCTGCTGAGTCGGGTCGAAGCTGTTCGGCTCGGTGCCGTTGTTCGCGCGGAGAATCTGCTTGTCGGGCGATGCGAGATTGGCGCTGGTCGTCCCACCGCCGCCACAGGCGGCGAGGAAAACTCCAGCGGTCGCGAGCGTTATCGCCCGTAACCGGAAACCTAATTGCATACGCGTCTTACCTCTCAGACTCATCCTGCAGCCATCTTCCCGAGCGCGGGGCGAGAGTGCGCCGGCGGCAGGTCTTACTCACAGCCTTGCGGCCGTGTTGAATTCTGTTGTTGCCGACGCACAATAGTCAAGTTACCAAGCAGCTTATATATACGAACGGCTGTTCGGCAAGGCCCTTAACAAGCCGTCGGACGTACACGGTGAACTCAGTGGGGGGCGATCGAAACCTGGGTGGGAGTCAGCCCACCCGGCCATTCGTCCAACGGTGAGGTCACGATCCCCCGCACGTAGGGCTGAACCAGGTACCAGCTGACGGTCTGGGCGAGGAAGGTCACCGGCGCGTCGCCCACCAGCATCGACTGCGCCTGGAGATACTCCTGGTCGCGCCGGGCCGGCTGGGTGTCGGTGCGCGCGACTCGCACAAAGTTGTCGTACTGCTGGTTCTGCCAGAACGAAACGTTGTTCGAGCTGGTCGTCAAAAAGGTGTCGTACCAGTCCGCCTGATCTGGATAGTCGGCGTTCCACCCCCGCGGTCCGCTGATCTGGAACTGCCCGTTCTCCACGCGCGACGCCAGGGTGTTGGCGTCGAGCGCCTGCAGGTTGAGCTCAATGCCCAGGTTTGCCTTGAGCTGGTCGTGCACGAATTTCGCGGTCGCCTTGCCGAAGTCGGACGACTGGTCATACGTGAACGTCAGTGAGACCTGGTTGGCCGAGAAGCCGGAAGCCGCCAGAGACGCCCGAGCCTGTGCGACGTCGTACCGCTGTGTCGTCAGGTTGGGCGCGTATCCGTGCATGCCCTTGGGGATGAACGTATCGATCGGCGCGCCCTCACCCTGGAAGATCTGCGCAACGAACGCGTTCCGGTCGACCGCCTGCGCCAGCGCCTGGCGCAGCTTCGCGTTGTCGAGAGGCGGCGAGTCGACCCGAAACACCATCCAGAACACAGTCAGGTTGGGCGTCTTCACAAGCTGGTGGCTCAGCGTCGAGTCAGCCGCGACCGACGCGGCCTGAGCCGGCTGAACCACGACCTCATCCAGCTCGCCGCTCTTGTACCTGGCCAGCGCGGCAGCCCCGTCGATGACGATCTCGAAATCGATCCGCGTGAGCGTCGCCTTGCCCGCCCAGTAATAAGGATTGCGCTCCACGCTGATGTGGTCGCCCTTGAGCATCTCGGTCACCCGGTACGGGCCGTTGGTCAGAAGCGTGTCGGGGATGGTCGCCCACTTGTCTCCGCTCTTCGCCACGACGTCTTTGCGGATCGGCGCCGCGGCGGGCATGGCCGCGAGCCAGGCAAACGCGGGATCAGGGCGCGCGAGCTGCACCTGGAAGGTGTTGTCGTCGACGGCTTTCAGCCCGAGGGTGCCGAGTGCGCCGTCGATGGTCTTGGCATCGCGCTGGGGATCCATCAGCGAGACCCGCTCTCCGTTCAGCACCGCGCTCGCGAACAGCGTCTCGTTCGGTGCCGCCAGACGAGGATCGATAAGCCGCTGCCACGCGTAGACGAAGTCCTGCGCCTTGACCGGCGTGCCATCCCAGTACTTCGCGTTCGGCCGCAGGTGAAAGACGTAGGCGGTGCCGTCGCTGTTGACATCGAAGCTCTGCGCCGCCGCGGGCACGACGCCGCTCAGGTCGGGGGTGGGCCTCAGGAGCGGCTCGGAGATGGCGCGCAGAACGGCGGTCTCATACGTGTATTGCGTCTGCCCGGGGTCGAGCGATGCGGGCTGGTCCTCGAGCACCACCCGAAGGACCTGGTCCTTGGCGAGCTTGGGCCCGACGGTAACCCCAGGCTGGCACGCCGCGGCCAGGGTCAGCGCGGCCAGCGACAGAGCAGCGGCGCGCCAGAGCCTTGAGGCTGGAGTCACGTCCTCATCTTATACAGCGACAAATCGGAGGCAAAAACAAAAGGGGCAACCCTGGCGGGCGCCCCCTTGTGCACGTAACGCTGACTTTAGCCCAAATCGGGCTGCAAATCTATTCCAATCCAAACAGCGGGTAAGAGAGCAGCGGCGCTTGCCCGGCCCTCAGGCCGGGTCGGCTTCGCCGACGCCGCGAGGAGAGGAGACCGGCAGGTCTCCTCTCCTTAGTTTCTATACCGATAGGGTCTCCAGGTCGATCGGCTCCTCCTCGAGGATCCTCGCCGCCTGCTCCCGCTGCTTCTTGTAGTAGTCCAGTCCCGTACCGGCCGGGATCAGCTTGCCGATGATCACGTTCTCCTTCAGGCCGCGCAAACGGTCGACCTTGCCGGAAATGGCAGCCTCGGTCAGCACCCTGGTCGTCTCCTGGAAGGACGCCGCCGACAGCCACGAGGTGGTGTTCAGCGCGGCCTTGATCAGCCCCAGCAGCACGGTCTGCGCGGTGGCGGGTTCGCCGCCCTCCGCCAGCGCCCGCGCGTTGGACTCCTCGTACTCCCACTGCGAGACGATCTCGCCCGGCAGCAGGCCCGTGTCGCCGGCCGAGTCGATGCGGACCTTCCGCATCATCTGCCGGACGATCACCTCGATGTGCTTGTCGTTGATGTCGACGCCTTGCGACCGGTAGACCTTCTGGACCTCGTCCACAAGGAACGTCTGCACCGCTTCCTTGCCCAGGATGTGGAGCAGTTCCTGCGGTGAGATCGAGCCTTCGGTGATCTGCTGGCCGGCCCGGATCAGGACCTTCTGCCCGTCCCGGCGGTCGAGCTCCGGCCGGATGCGGACCTGGTGCGGGATCGGGTACTCGCGCACCTCCTCGTCCACCGTCCGCACGGTGATCTCCTTGGCGGAGAGCGTCACCTTGCCCGCGTGGCGGGTCCGGATGCCGTTGCCCTTGGGGTCGCGGGCCAGCTCCTGGCCCTCCATCGCTTCGTCGCCGCTCTTGACCAGGGCCTCCATCTTCGCTTGCAGCGGGTAGGAGACCTCGAACTCCTCCTTGGAGGTGACGCGGACCTTGCGCGAGCCTTCCTGGCGGATGATCTCGAGCTCGCCGTCGATCTCGGAGATGATCGCCTTGCCCTTGGGGATGCGAGCCTCGAACAGCTCCTCCACGCGGGGCAGGCCCTGGGTGATGTCGACGCCGGCGACACCGCCGGTGTGGAACGTGCGCATGGTCAGCTGCGTGCCCGGCTCGCCGATCGACTGCGCGGCGATGACGCCCACCGCCTCACCGATCTCGACGATCTTGCCGGTGGCCAGGTTCCGTCCATAGCAGGTGCGGCAGACGCCCTCGCGCGCCTCGCAGACGAGGACCGACCGCATCTTGACCGGGACCCCGGCCTCGATGATCTGTCGCGCTACCTCGTCGCTGATCGACTGTCCCGCGGGCACCAGCACCTTGCCCTTGACCGAGACGTCTTCGGCCGCCACGCGGCCCGCGATCTTCTCGAAGATCGGCTCGTTCTTGGCCCGTTCCGGTGTGATTTCGCGGATCCAGATTCCATTGGTGGTGCCGCAGTCCTCCACGCGCACGATCACGTCCTGCGCGACGTCGACCAGGCGGCGCGTCAGGTAGCCGGAGTCGGCCGTCCGGAGCGCGGTGTCGGCCAGGCCCTTGCGGGTTCCGTGGGTCGAGATGAAGTACTCGAGCACGGTGAGCCCTTCGGTGAAGTTGGCCTGGATCGGAAGGTCGATGATCCGGCCGGTCGGGTCGGCCATCAGGCCACGCATACCTGCCAGCTGGCGGATCTGCTGGATGTTTCCGCGGGCGCCGGAGCCCATCATCATCCAGATCGGGCTGAACTTGTCGAAGGCGTGCTCGGTCGCGTTGCCCACCTCTTCGTAGGCGCGCTGCCAGAGCTCGATGACCTTGCGGTAGCGCTCGTCCTCGGTCATGACGCCACGCCGGTACATCCGCTCGACGTCCGCAACCTCTTTCTCCGTGGCGCGGATCACCTGCCACTTCGAGTCCGGGTGCGGGATGTCCATCGCGGACACCGTGATCCCGGCCTGGGTCGCGTAGCGGAAGCCGAGCCGCTTGATGTCGTTGACCACGCTGGCGGTTGTGTCGCTGCCGTACAGGCGGTACAGCTCGGCGACCAGGACACGCAGCAGCTTGCGGTCGTAGTGCGCGTTCTGGAACGGCAGGGGTTCCATGTTCGCCTCCATCGGCGCCTTGCCGACGGGCAGCGGCTGGTTGAAGACCACCCGGCCGGGGGTCGTGACCAGGGAGACCGCGGTGGCGGCGCCGTTCTCGGGCACGATCCGGACTCGGATCCATTCCTGGAGCTTCACGACCTTGCTCTCGAGCGCGAGGAGCACTTCGTTCTGGGAGCTGAAGTTGCGGAGCTTGGTGATTGCGTCACCCGACGGCTGCTCGCCGCGCGTGGCGGTCAGCCAGTAGCAGCCCAGCACCACGTCCTGCGTCGGCGCGACCACCGGGTGGCCGTCCGCCGCGGACAGGATGTTCTGCGAGGACATCATCAGGTTCTTCGCTTCGGCGATGGCGCCGCTGAACAGCGGAACGTGCACCGCCATCTGGTCGCCGTCGAAGTCGGCGTTGAACGCGGCGCAGACGAGCGGGTGGATCTGGATCGCCGAGCCCTCGACCAGCACCGGCATGAACGCCTGGATGCCCAGGCGGTGCAGGGTCGGGGCGCGGTTGAGCAGCACCGGGTGGTCGCGGATGACCTCGTCCAGGACGTCCCAGACCTCGGTCCGGCTGCGCTCGACCATTCGCTTGGCCGACTTGATGTTGGTCGTGTAGCCCTTGTTCACCAGCTCGCGCATGACGAACGGCTTGAAGAGCTCCAGCGCCATCTTCTTGGGCAGGCCGCACTCGTGCAGCTTCAGCTCAGGGCCGACCACGATCACAGAGCGGCCCGAGTAGTCCACGCGCTTGCCGAGCAGGTTCTGGCGGAACCGGCCCTGCTTGCCCTTGAGCATGTCGGAGAGCGACTTCAGCTTGCGGTTCCCCGTGCCGGTGATGGCACGGCCGCGCCGCCCGTTGTCGATCAGGGCGTCGACCGCATCCTGGAGCATCCGCTTCTCGTTGCGCACGATGATCTCGGGCGCGCCGAGCTCGAGCAGCCTCTTCAGGCGGTTGTTGCGGTTGATCACGCGGCGGTACAGGTCGTTGAGGTCGGACGTGGCGAACCGGCCGCCATCGAGCTGGACCATCGGCCGCAGCTCGGGCGGGATCACGGGCAGGACCTCGAGCACCATCCACGTGGGGCTGGCGTTCGACTTGCGGAAGTCCTCCACGACCTTCAGGCGCTTGATCGCCTTCTGCTTGCGCTGGCCGCTGGACGACTTCGACTCCTCACGGAGCCGGTACATCTCGGACTGGAGGTCGATGCGGGACAGGAGCTCGCGCACCGCCTCGGCGCCGATGCCGGCGCGGAAAGCACGGCCGAACCGCTCCTGGAAGTCGCGGTACTGCGTGTCGGTCAGGATCTGCTTGGCGTGCAAGGCCTCGAGGTCTGTTCGCGTCGCCTCGATCTCCTGCTGCAGCGCCTCGAGCTGGCCCTGGATACCTTCGCGCTCGGTCTTGGTCGCTGTGTCGATGGAGGCTTCGAGCGCCTTCTTGTCGGCGTCGAGCCGCTCCTTGGCGCGCTTCTGCGCGGCCTTGGTGTTGGCCTCGAGCTTCTCGATCTTCTCCTGCACCTTGGACAGCACGCCACGCGACATCTCGCGCGACATCAGGTCGCCCTTCTCGATCACGGTCTCTTCGTCGCCGTCGAGACCGACAGTCATGACGCGGCGCGACTTGGTTCCGATGCCGGCCTTGATGTGCTCGGTCGCCTTTTTGCCCTGGGTCGTGAGCGCGTCGACCGACTCCTGCAACTCCTCTTCGAGCTTCGCCACCTCACCCTCGACCTCGCCCTTCAGCTTCTTGGTCTTGGCCTCGTGGTCCTGGCGCAGCTCGCGCGCCTTGGCGTCGATGTCCGCGCGGAGCCGGACGGCCCGCTCGTCCTTGTCCATGTTGAGGACGGCGAGCATGTCGTTGCGCACCTCTTCGTGGACGTCGGTGACGATGTAATTGGCGAAGTAGAGGATCTTCTCCAGGTTGCGCGGAGACATGTCGAGCAGCAGCCCCATCCGGCTCGGGATGCCCTTGAAGTACCAGACGTGGCTCACGGGCGAGGCGAGCTTGATGTGGCCCATGCGCTCGCGGCGCACCTTCGACCTCGTCACCTCGACGCCGCACTTGTCGCAGATGATGCCCTTGTAGCGGTAGCGCTTGTACTTTCCGCAGTGGCATTCCCAGTCCCTCGTAGGACCGAAGATGCGCTCGCAGAAAAGACCGTCGCGCTCCGGGCGGAGCGTGCGGTAGTTGATCGTCTCCGGCTTCGTGACCTCGCCGTGCGACCACGACATGATCGTGTCGGGCGATGCCAACGAAAGCTTCAGCGCGTCAAAGTTTTCGAGTTTCAGCAACCTTTTTCCTCTTCTTCCTTATCTATGTGTGACTATTCGGCCGAGTCTTCGCCGAGCTCTTCCCGCTCCAGGCTGATGCCCAGGTCGAGCGGGATCTCCGGGATGTCTTCTTCTGACAAAACAATCTGGCGCTCGTCCTCGCTCAGGATCTCCACCCCGAGCGCGAGCCCCTCCAGCTCCTTGACCAGCACGCGGAACGATTCCGGGATGCCGGCCTCGAGCGTGTTGTCGCCCTTGACGATCGCCTCGTAGGCCTTCACGCGGCCGACGATGTCGTCGGACTTGACGGTCAGGATCTCCTGCAGGACGTGCGCGGCGCCGTAAGCCTCGAGCGCCCACACCTCCATCTCTCCGAACCGCTGGCCGCCGAACTGCGCCTTGCCGCCCAGCGGCTGCTGGGTGACCAGGCTGTACGGACCGGTCGACCGGGCGTGGATCTTGTCCTCCACCAGGTGGGCCAGCTTGAGCATGTAGATCATTCCGACGGTCACCGGCTCGTCGAACTCGTCGCCGGTCCGCCCGTCGCGCAGCCGCACCTTCCCGTCCACGGGAAGGCCCGCCTTCTCCAGCTCCTTGACGATCGTCGGCATCGGAGCACCGTCGAAGACCGGGGTCGCGATCTTGATCCCAAGCGTCGAAGCAACCCAACCCAGGTGGGTCTCCAGGACCTGGCCCAGGTTCATTCGGCTCGGCACGCCGAGCGGGTTGAGCACGATGTCGACCGGGGTGCCGTCCGGCAGGTACGGCATGTCTTCCGAGGGCATGATCCGGGCGACCACGCCCTTGTTGCCGTGGCGGCCGGCCATCTTGTCGCCGGCCGAGATCTTCCGCTTCTGCGCGATGTAGACCCGGACCATCTCGTTGATGCCGGGGCCCAGCTCGTCCTTGTTCTCTCGCGAGAACACCTTGACGTCGACCACGATTCCGCGCTCGCCGTGCGGCACGCGCAGGCTCGAGTCGCGCACCTCGCGCGCCTTCTCACCGAAGATGGCCCGGAGCAGGCGCTCCTCCGCGGACAGCTCGGTCTCGCCCTTCGGCGTGATCTTGCCCACGAGGATGTCGCCCTGCTGGACCTCGGCTCCGATGTATACGATCCCGCGCTCGTCCAGGTTGCGCAGCGCGTCGTCGGCGACGTTGGGGATGTCGCGCGTGATCTCTTCCGGACCCAGCTTCGTCTCACGCGCCTCGGACTCGTACTCCTCGATGTGGATCGAGGTGTACAGGTCCTCCTTCACGACGCGCTCGGAGAGCAGGATCGCGTCCTCGAAGTTGTAGCCCTCCCAGGGCATGAAGGCGACGAGCACGTTGCGTCCGAGCGCCATCTCCCCGTTGTCGATCGCGGGACCGTCGGCCAGGATGTCGCCCTTTTCGACGTGCTGGCCCGGCTTCACCACCGCGCGATGGTTGAGACATGTGCCCTGGTTCGACCGCTCGAACTTCTGCAGCGGGTAGTGCTTCTCCGCACCGCCGCCGTCCGGCTTGACGATGATCTCGATGACCGGCGTCGCGTGCACGGCCTTCATCTCTTTCGGGTTGGCGATGTCGACCACCGTCCCCGCAAAGTCGGCGACGATCATCTCGCCGGAGTCCTTCGCGG
>VBII01000018.1:0-9271 GCA_005887735.1 Chloroflexota bacterium | reverse complement strand
CACGTCCATGTACTGGATGTTCTGGATCTCTTCGATCTTGAAGTCGCCACGGGCCCGTGCGGGCACGCGCGCCTCGACAAAGTTGCTTTCCGGCGTGAGTGCGGCGTTGGCCTGCGCGATGCCGAACATGTCCTCCTCGTCGGCCGACAGGTACTCGACCTCGGTCGAGACCCAGGGCACGATGTCGACGGAGGTGACATGCGCCTTGAGCAACTTCTGGATCGCCTTGTCGTCCAGCACCTCGTGCGCCGCCAGGACCTCTGCCCCCTTGGCATCCACCGCGGCGCGACGCAGCGTGCGCCCGATGAGCTTCGGCGCGAACTCCTGGTTAACGGACACCCGGTTGTACACGCGGCGGAACGGCGTCTCGATGAAGCCGAACTCGTTGACCTTGGCGTAGGTGGCGAGGTTGCCGATCAGGCCGATGTTCGGACCTTCCGGGGTCTCGATCGGGCAGATCCGGCCGTAGTGGCTGTGGTGCACGTCGCGGACGTCGAATCCCGCGCGCTCACGTGACAGCCCACCGGGGCCCAGCGCCGAAAGGCGGCGCTTGTGGGTCAGCTCGGACAGCGGGTTGTGCTGGTCCATGAACTGCGAAAGCTGGCTCGATCCGAAAAACTCCTTGATCGCGGCGACGACAGGTCGCGCGTTGATCAGGGATGCGGACGTGACCGTGTGCGGGTCGCTGATCGTCATGCGCTCCTTGATGATTCGCTCCATCCGGATCAGGCCCATGCGGAACTGGTTCTGGAGCAGCTCTCCGACCGCGCGCACGCGGCGGTTGCCGAGATGGTCGATGTCGTCCGGGATCTGCTTCTCGCGCTGCGCGTTGTTGAGCTCGATCAGCTTGCGCAGGAACGCGATGAAGTCGCCCTTCTCGAGGATGCGCAGCTCACGCTGGCGGACGCGCGCGAGGATGTCCTCCTCATCGCGGCCCAGCCGCTTGTCGACCTTGTAGCGGCCGACGCGGCCGAGGTCGAAACGGCGCGGGTTGAAGAACAGAGACTGCAGCAGGTTGCGCGCGTTGTCCACGCTCGGCGGGTCGCCTGGGCGGACGCGGCGGTACAGCTCGAGGAGCGCCTCCTCAGTCTTGGTCGTCGTGTCCTTGTCGAGCGTCGACTCCATGTAATGGTGGTCGGGGTTGTTGTCGACGTCCGCGAACATCTCCATCAGGGCGCGCTTCTGCGCTTCGCGGTCGCTCTCGGTGCCCTTGAGCTGCGGCAGCTCGAGCGCCTTGAGAAGGACGGTGACGGGAACCTTTCGCTTGCGGTCGATCTTGACCGTCAGCAGGTCCTTGGCCGAGGTCTCGATCTCGAGCCACGCGCCGCGGTTGGGGATGAGCTTGGCGCCGAACAGCTTGCGGCCCGTGTTCGGGTCTTCGGCGGCGGTGAAGTAAACACCCGGCGAGCGCACCAGCTGCGACACGACCACGCGCTCGGTGCCGTTGACGATGAACGTCCCCTGGTCGGTCATCATGGCGAAGTCGCCCATGTAGACCTCGGACTCCTTGATCTCACCCGTCTCCTTGATGGTGAGGCGAGTCCGGATCCGCAGGGGCGCGGCGTAAGTCATGTCGCGGTTGCGGCACTCTTCGACCGAGAACTTGGGCTGGCCGAACTCGTAGTCGAGGAACTTCAGCTCGAAGTTCTTGCCCGTGTAATCGGTGATCGGGTTGATCTCATCGAAAAGCTCCCGCAGACCGTCCGACTTGAACCAATGGAACGACTCGATCTGCGTGGCGATCAGGTCTTTGAGCTCGACCAGGTTCGGGATGCGGC
Source organism: Chloroflexota bacterium (assembly GCA_005887735.1). GTDB lineage: Bacteria > Chloroflexota > Dormibacteria > Dormibacterales > Dormibacteraceae > 40CM-4-65-16. Next base: position 7,493 of record VBII01000018.1, on the reverse strand, counting down.
CATAGCTAGGACGCGCGGGGGCTCTCATCTCTGAGATCAATTCGGTACTCCTTCCAGGAAAAAGGGCGCGCTCAGTTAGTGGGCTTCGTGAGCGGCCGGGACGTGCACAAACGGCGAGTATACGACAGATTACCCCTCTGTAGGGGCGCTTAAACAGGACCAGGCTCACCGAGGGCCTGGCCGAGGATTTCCGGGCACTATACCACCGCAAGGCTCATGTGTCCTCCCCATTCATGGGGAGGTGGCGCGAAGCGCCGGAGGGGCTGGGGTTAGCCTTTACGACGTGGCGGACTGGAAGGCTCTGAGGACCGAATTCCCCCTCCTGGACCGCTACATCTACTTCAACGCCTGCTCGCTCGGGCCTCTTCCCCGCCGCGGCCGCGACGCGCTCGCCCGGTACGGCCAGGACTGGGACGAGCAGGGCACCCCGGTCTGGTACTCGACATGGCTCCCGCTGCTGGCCCGTTTTCGGGACAGGGTCGGCGAGCTGCTCCGAGCGCCGGCGGGCTCCACGGCGATCGCCCCGTCCGTTTCGGTCGCCCTGACCACCCTCGCGACCGGGCTGCCACTACCGGAAGGCCGCCGCAAAGTGCTCATCGGCGAGCTGGACTTCCCAACCATCGGCCACCAGTGGCTCTCCCGCCCGGAGTTCGAGGTCGAGTTCATACCCAGCAAGGACGGCATGACCATCCCGCCCGAAGCGTTCGCCGAGCGAATCGATGCCCAGACCGCCCTGGTGGCGACCACTCACCTCTTCTACACGACCGGCTACTTACAAAACGTAAGAGCGATCGCCGACGCCGCCCACGCGGCCGGCGCGCTGTGCCTCATCGACGGCTACCAGACATGCGGCTGCGTGCCGCTCGACGTCGCGGCGATGGACTGCGACGCCTTCGTGGGCGGCTGCCTCAAGTGGCTCAGCGGCGGCCCCGGCAACGCTTTCCTCTATGTCCGGCCTGAGCTGATCCCGCAGGTCCGCCCGCAGGGCACCGGCTGGTTCGCGACTCGCGACCCCTTCTCCTTCACGCTGCAGGAGCTGGTCTTCGCCGACGACGCCCGCCGGCTCGAGACCGGCACGTGGGCCATGGCCTGCCACTACGCGGGTCTCGCCGGCCTGGAGCTGATTCTCGAAGTGGGCGCCGCCAACATCCAGGAGCGGCTGCGCGACCTGACCGACAGGATCCTGGAGCGCTGCGCCAAGGCCGGAGTGAAAACGTTCACACCAATGGACCGCGCCCTTCGATGCGGCATCGTGACCCTGGAATGCGACCGTCCGGAAGAGGTGGAGTCGAAGCTCCACGCCGCCGGCGTGATCGTCGATTCGCGCCCGGGCCGGATCCGCCTCTCACCTCACTGGTGCGTCACTGAGGAAGAGCTTGAGCGCGGAATGGACCTGGTCCTCGACCACGTAGGAGCCGCGAGCAGAACCGCGTAGTTCCGCACCGGTGACGCACCGGTGCGTTAAAACAGCCGCCGATCCGCACCGCTGACGCCAAACGCGCGGAATCACCCAGCGCGTTCTAGCTAGATGAGCCGCCTGGGCCTGCCCGAGCAGATCACCGCGTGCCTCTTCGACCTCGACGGCGTGATCACGCAGACCGCCAGGGTCCATGCCCGCGCCTGGAAGCAGGTCTTCGACGAATTCCTCGCGGCCCGGGGGCAACCCCCCTTCGACCTCGTGAACGACTACGACGACTACGTCGACGGCAAGCCGCGCGAGGACGGCGTCCGCTCCTTCCTCGCGTCGCGCCACATCACCGTTCCAGACGAGGCGGTCCACGACATCGCAGATCGGAAGGACCAGCTCTTCCTCGACCTCATCCATCACGACGGAGTCCAGACCTACGACGGCTCGATCAGCTATCTCCACGCCGTCAAGGCGGCCCGTCTCAAGCTGGCCGTCGTTTCCTCCAGCAGGCACACCACCGAAGTCCTCGCCGCGGCGAACCTCAGCAACTTTTTCGACGCGCAGGTCGACGGCATCGTCGCCGAGCGCGAGCACCTCAATGGCAAGCCCGCCCCAGACACTTACCTGAAAGCCGCATCTGTCCTCGGCGCCAAGCCACCGGCGGCATCTGTCTATGAAGACGCGCTCGCCGGGGTCCAGGCCGGCCGCGCAGGCGGGTTCGGCCTGGTGGTAGGGGTCGACCGCGCCGGCCAGGCCGACGCTCTGTACGCTCACGGCGCGGACGTGGTGGTCAAAGACCTCGCCGAGCTGCTGACGAGATGACGTGATCGAGAGCGACCGATTCACATGTGAGCCGTGGAAGGTTCGTGAGACCAGGCTCGACCTCGACCGCCTCGGCCAGTCCGAATCGATCTTCGCCCTGTCCAACGGCCACATCGGATGGCGCGCCAACCTCGATGAAGGCGAGCCGCACGCCACACCGGGCACATATCTGAACGCGGTCTTCGAGGAGGTGCCCCTCCCTTACGCGGAGGCGGCGTACGGCTATCCCGAGGCAGGGCAGACGCTGGTCAACGTGACCGACGGCAAGATCATCCGGCTGCTGGTCGAAGACGAGCCGTTCGACGTCCGCTACGGCAAGCTCAAATCCCACGAGCGCGTGCTCGACCTCAAGTCCGGCCTGCTGACGCGCACGGCCGAATGGGAGTCGCCCGCGCACAGCGCCGTCCGCGTGCGCTCGGCTCGCCTGGTGTCCTTGCGGCACCGTGCGCTGGCCGCCGTGCTCTACGAGGTCGAGACAATCGATGCGGAGGCCGAGCTCGTGATCCAATCGGAGCTGGTCGCCAACGAGCCAGTCCCCGACGCGTCGCGGCAAGACCCCCGCGCGGCGGAAGTCATCGAGATCCCGCTCACGGCTGAGCTGTCCGCAGCGACCGACCGCGGCGCGGTGCTCATTCACTCCACCAAGCGCAGCCGCCTCCGGGTGGCGACCGCCATGGAGCACGTCGTGCGCGGGCCGAGGGGGACGGAGGTCAAGTGCGAGAGCGACGCAGACCACGCCCGTTTCACAGTGACGTCCAGGGTCAAGCCCGGCCAGCGCCTCAGGCTCGTGAAGTTCGTCGCATACGGCTGGTCGAGCCTGAGGTCGGTGCCGGCTCTGCGCTCGCAGGTCGAAGGCGCGCTGGCCGAAGCGGTCGAGCACGGGTGGAACGGCCTTGCCGCTGCCCAGCGCCGGTACCTTGACAGCTTCTGGGCGCGGTCGGACGTGGAGCTCGAGGGCGACGACGAGGTCCAGCAGGGCATCCGCTTCGCGATGTTTCACGTCCTGCAGTCGGCCGCACGTGCCGAGCAGCGTGCGATCCCCGCGAAGGGGCTGACCGGTCCGGGCTACGACGGCCACACCTTCTGGGACATGGAGACGTTCGTCCTTCCCTTCCTCACTTACACCGCGCCCGACTGCGTCGCTGATGCCCTGCGCTGGCGGCACTCGATCCTCGACCTCGCGCGCGACCGGGCACGTGACCTCGGACTGAAGGGCGCCGCCTTTCCGTGGCGCACGATTCGCGGCGAGGAGTGCTCCGGCTACTGGCCCGCGTCGACGGCGGCATTTCACATCAACGCTGACGTCGCCGACGCCGTCCTGCGCTACGTCAGCGCGACCGGCGACTCGCGTTTCGAGCAGAGCCATGGCGCCGAGCTTCTGATCGAGACCGCGCGATTGTGGGCGTCCCTTGGCCATCACGACCGCGGCGGTGAGTTTCGGATCGACGGAGTCACGGGTCCGGACGAGTACAGCGCCCTCGCGGACAACAACCTGTACACGAACCTCATGGCGCAGCGAAATCTCAACGCCGCGGCGGACGCAGTCAAACGCAACCCAGACGTCGCGAGGCGTCTGAAGGTGGCTGCTTCAGAGATCAAGGCATGGCGCAGGGCAGCGGCCAAGGTCTACGTGCCATATGAGCCGGACCTGCGCATCCACAAGCAGGCAAGCCAGTTCACCGACCATGAGCCCTGGGACTTCGCCCACACCCGGCCGGACCAGTACCCGCTGTTCCTCCACTTTCCGTATTTCGACCTCTACCGCAAGCAGGTCGTGAAGCAAGCCGACCTGGTCCTGGCGATGCACCTTCGCGGCGATGCGTTCACCGCCGATGAGAAGGCGCGCAACTTCGCCTACTACGAAGCGATCACCGTCCGAGACTCATCCCTGTCGTCGTGCACGCAGGCCGTGATCGCGGCGGAGGTCGGGCACCTGCAGCTCGCGCACGACTACCTGGCCGAGGCCGCGCTCATGGACCTGGACGACCTGGAGCGCAACGTGCGCGACGGCGTGCATATGGGCTCGGCGGCAGGCGCATGGATCGCCGCCGTCCAGGGCCTCGGCGGGATGCGCCACCATGGCGGTTCGCTCAGCTTCAGCCCGCGCCTTCCGCAGGCGATCCGCAAGCTGTCCTTCAGGGTCACGTTCCTTGGACGGATCATCAAGGTGAGCGTCGACCACCGGCGCGCCACCTACACGCTGGTGCGCGGCCGGCAGCTGCGGTTCGATCACCACGGCACGCCCATTCGGGTCAGCCCGGGCCGTGCCGTGGCGCGGGCGATTCCACCCCTCGCCGAGCCGGTGGAACCCAAACCACCCGCGGGCCGAGAGCCGGCGCGCCGTGGTGCGGCGCGCCCGCGTCAGCTCCGGACTACTTCAGCTCCGCCGTCGCGCCCGCTTCCTTCAACCGAGCGACCGCCTTCTCGGCGTCCGCCTTCGAAACGTTCTCGAGCACAGGCTTCGGCGCGGCGTCGACGAGGTCCTTAGCCTCCTTCAGGCCGAGCTGCGTGAGCTCGCGGACCGCCTTGATCACGTTGATCTTGCTGTCGCCAACTGCGGTCAGGGTCACCGTGAACTCGGTCTGCTCCTCTTCCGGTGCGGCAGCCTCGCCCCCGGCCGGCCCGGCGACAGCGGCGGCGGCGACAGGTGCTGCTGCCTTGATGCCAAGCTCGCTTTCCAGGATGTCGAGCGCCTCTTTCACGTCGAGGATGCTCCAGGACTTGAGCGCCTCGACGAATTCCTTCGGGGTGACCTTCGTTGCTGCCATTTACGCTGCCTCCAGTTTCTTTTGATATGACTCGAGAGCGCCTGCCAGCATCGAAAGCGGCATCTGGAGCGCTCCTGCGAGTTGTGCGATCGGCGATTGAATGGCTCCCGCCAGCTGGGCGATGAGCGTCTCGCGGGATGGCAGGTCGGCCAGCTGCTTGACCTGGTTCGGCGAGAAAACGCGACCTTCGACCAGCCCGCCCTTGACGTCGAGCTTCAAGCGCGTCGCGCGCACCCACTCGTTGATGAGCCGCGAGGGGAGGCTGAGGTCGTCGTATCCGAAAGCGATCGCCACCGGGCCCTCGAGCTCTGATTCCAGAGCGGGCACGCCCGCGGCCTGCGCGGCGCGCCGAGCAAGCGTGTTCTTGACGACGCGGTACTCCACGTCGCCGGTGCGAAGCTTGCCGCGCAGATCCTGGATCTGGCTCACGGTCAGGCCGCGGTAGTCGGTCAGCACCGCGACCCTGGCCTTCTTCAGCTTCTCCGTCAGCAGCTCGACCTGCTCGGCCTTCTGCTCCTTGCGCGCTCTCGGCAAATGAAAAATCCTCCCTGCCCAAAATCTCGAGGCAGGAAGGATCCACACGTCCTTCACTTACGAGTTGCCTCGGTAGGAAATTAAGCGGCTCGCGCCGCACCTACGGTCTAGGGCAGAACCGTGATTATACGGAGTTCCCTTTTGCCTCCCAGTCCTCGCGCAGCAGCTCGGTCAGCACGTGGTCGTGCCACTTGCCGTCGATGAAGCGATCTGCCGTCCAACGCCCGACCTCTTTGTAGCCGGCGGACTTCTGCGCGCGGGCGCTGGCCTGGTTGCCTTCGAGGTATCCCGACTTGAGCTTGCGCAGGGGCAGCTGGGTGAACGCATACCTCGCGCGGACCTGCATGAGCTCCCGTCCCATGCCCTTGCCCCAAGCCGTCTTGTCCCCGATCACGGTCCCGGTGGTGCCAAAACCGTTCTTCCAATCGATCTGAACGATGCTGGTTCCGCCGACGATGCGGCCTTCATGCTCGACCACCCAGAAGATCGCGTCCGGATCCCGCGCCATCCGGTCGAGGAACTCCTTCTCGAGATCGACCGAGGGTGGGTTGCGCAGCTTGATGAAGCGAGTGACCTCGAGGTCTTCGAACCAGGTGGCCATGGTCGAAGCGTCTTCAGGTTTGGGCGGGCGCAACCGGACGACCTTGCCCTGGAGGACCGGCCCGTACATGGCGGACAGGTTACTGGTCGGGCGCAGCCTCGAGGATGCTCTTGAGCCGAGCAAACCGACCTGCGTCACTTGCGCGCCGAATCGCGAGGACCGCGGGAATGTTGAGCATCGACCCCGAGCATGCTTCCAGGTAGGTCATCTCCAGCTCGCTGCGAAGGTTCAGGCAGGTTCCGCCCGACGCCATCGGCTCAAACTCCAAACGCGAATCATTACTGGCGAGGTCGACGACGCTCCACGTGTACGACTTGGGAGGCTCAAAGGCGGTGACCCTGTTCCGGCTATCGAATTGACGAACTGCGCCCCGCTGCAGCCGGGCCGGGACCTTGTTCCGGGAAACGTACTCGGTGCCGAGACGAAGCGGGCCCTCCGGAGCAAGCGAAATGAGTTCCGTATCTTCGCGATAGAGGGGCCAATTCCCAGGATCGGTCACGAAGGTGAAGACACGCTCGGGTGAGGCTGATATTTCGGCGCTGGTCTCGTACCGAGCGGTCCGCAGCTTTCGCGGAATCCAGATCAACATCCAGGCGCCGTTGATCGCGATATTGACTGCCGCGACGGATGGCTCAAACAGATAGACCAGGGCGCTCAACCACAGAACGACCACCGATCGGATGATGAAACCTCTGACTTGCGCGCGCGACAGCGACTTCACCGAGTGCACCGTTGGCTTACTTTTTGACCGCCTCGGGCGCAATAGCTGGAAGATCACGGCCAGCACGCTCGTGAGGTAAAGCAGCGCAAACAGGAAGACGACCGCGTCATCAACAGGCAGCGGGCCAGGGAAAAGGGCGTAGAGGGCGAATCCGAACCCGGGCGGACCAAGGATCAAAGCCCCCATGACGAGCGTGCTCCGCAGCCTGTAGCGGATCGCAATGCCCACCCAACCCGCCAGCAGCGCGACGGCCATGACAGCCGTAAAGAACTGCCAGAGGCTCAAGGCGGTCTTTACGTGGCGGTGTGCAGCTTCGCAGCTTCCCTTACGTCGACCGGCACCGACGGTCCATGTGTCGAGACCAGGAAAAAGCTACGCAGGTACTGGCCCTTCGAGGTCGACGGCTTGTTGCGGATCAGCGCATCGACCAACGTCGTCAGGTTCTGGTGCAGCGCGTTCTCGTCGAAGGACACCTTGCCGATGGGCACGTGCACGATGCCGAACTTGTCGGTCCGGAACTCCACCTTGCCGCCCTTGGCCTCGCGGACGGCCCGGCCGACGTCGTTGGTGACGGTGCCCGACTTCGGGTTGGGCATCAGCCCGCGCGGGCCCAGGACCTTGCCGAGCGGTCCGACCTTG
>VBII01000020.1 GCA_005887735.1 Chloroflexota bacterium | reverse complement strand
AAAGACCAGCTCCTGGGCCATCTCCTGGTTCGAAACCGCGGGCTGGAGCATGTCCCAATACTACGAACACCCGTACGATTTGTCAAGTAAAGAATTACCAACACAGCTTCACCACAGCGCACCCCGAAGCCGCCAGGCGCACCTCCAACACCCCTTCCCAGCCGTCCGTCCGTCCGTGCCAAGATTCCATGAGTGGATCTCCCCGACCGCTACAACGTCGGCGCCGACCTGCTCGACCGCAACCTCGAGGCCGGCCGGCAGCACAAGGTGGCGATCCACTCCGCCTCCGGCGAACTCACCTACGGCGACCTCGCGCAGCCGACCTACGGGGCCGCCCGCGCGCTGCACGACCTCGGCGTGCGGCGCGAAGAGCGCGTCCTGATCGCCGGCTACGACTCCCCCGGCTGGGTCGCTTCCTTCCTGGGCGCGATCCGCATCGGCGCGGTCCCGGTCCCTGTGAACCCGCTCCTCCAGCGAAGCGAGGACTACGACCACTTCCTCGAGGACTCGCTGGCCAGGGTCGCCGTCGTCGATGCCGCCAGCGAGGAGAAGATCGCCGGTGCGGCCGGCCGCGCGCCGCAGCGGCCGAAGCTGCTGCGCGCCGACCAGCTCACCCCGGGCGATGCGGTGACGCCTGCCGCGACACGCAAGGACGACATGGCCTTCTGGCTCTACAGCTCGGGCTCGACCGGCAAGCCGAAGGCGGTCGTGCACCTCCAGCACGACATCCCCTACACGTGCGTCACCTACGCCGAGCAGGTTCTCGGCATCACGGAGAGGGACACCACTTTTTCCACCACCGGCCTCTTCCACGCCTATGGCTTCGGCAACAACCTCACCTTTCCTTACTGGGTGGGGGCGTCGACCGTTCTCCATGCGGGCCGCCACACGCCGGCGACCGTGCTCGAGACGATCGAAAAGCGCCGGCCCACGCTGTTCTTCAGCGCTCCGACGCTCTACAACGCGATCCTCAACTTCGAGGGAGCGAAGACGCGCGACCTGAAATCGATCCGCCACTGCGTCGCGGCGGCGGAGGCATTGCCGGCTGAGGTCTGGCGGCGCTGGAAGGACGCGTTCGGCCTGACGATCCTGGATGGGGTCGGCTCGACTGAGATGCTTCACATCTACTGCTCGAACCGCCTCGACGACCTGAGACCGGGCTCCAGCGGCAAGCCGGTGCCTGGCTACGAGCTGAAGATCCTCGATGAGAGGGGTCAGCCTGTCTCGAAAGGGGAGGCCGGTGATCTCCACGTCAAAGGAGACAGCGCGCTCGCGCTGTACTGGGCGCAGCACGAAAAGTCGAAGCGGTCGATTCTCGGCGAGTGGTTCTTCACGGGCGATCGCTACCGCGTCGACGATGACGGCTTCTACTGGTACGAGGGCCGCTCGGACGACATGATCAAGGTCAGCGGACTCTGGGTGTCGCCGGTCGAGATCGAGTCCGCGCTGCTCGAGCACCCGGCGATCACGGAGAGCGCGGTGGTCGGCGTAAGCGTGGATGGATTCACCAAGATCAAGGCGTTCGTGATCGCAAAACCTGGCTCCGTCGGAGGCGATGCACTCGTGACGGAGCTGCAGGACCACTGCAAGTCGCGGCTGCAGCGCTACCAGTACCCTCACCTGATCGAGTTCGTGACCGAGCTGCCCAAGACGGTCACCGGCAAGATCCAGCGCTACAAGCTCCGCGAGAAGGAAGCGACCCCTGCCTAAGCACATCGCCGTCCTGCCCTGCGACGGAGCTGGGAAGGAGGTCGTCCCCGAAGCGATCAAGGTTCTGCGGGCGGGAGGGGCGGACTTCGATTTTCAGGAGTACGACGTCAACGCCGACCAGTACGTGCGCACCGGGGAGCCCATCCCGGCGCAGGTCTGGGACGAGCTGCAGAAGGCGGACGCGATCCTGTTCGGCGCTGTCGGCGACCCGCGTGTCAACGACACGGCGTATCTCGCCGGTGTCCTGTTGCGGCTCCGCTTCGAGCTGGACCTCTATGTCAACCTGCGACCGGCCCGGCTCTACGACGATCGTCTCTCGCCGCTGCGCCGGGAGGACAGAAGGAAGATCGACCTCCTGATCGTGCGCGAGAACACCGAGGGTCTCTATGTGGGAATGGGCGGACGCTTCAAAAAGGGCACCGAGCAGGAGGTCGCGATCCAGGAGGACCTCAACACTTACGTGGGCGTGACGCGGATCATCGAGTACGCCTTCAAGGCCGCCAAGCGCGAGGTGGTGATGGTCGACAAGGCCAACGCCATGACCTACGCCGGCGCCTTGTGGCAGCAGCAATGGAAGGCGGTCGCCGGACAACATCACCAGCTCAAGACCCGGCATCTGTACGTGGACGCGGCGGCGATGCAGCTGGTACGCGACCCGAGCCAGTTCGAGGTCATCGTCACAAGCAACCTCTTCGGCGACATCCTTTCCGACCTGACGGCCGAGCTCATCGGCGGGATGGGAATCGCCCCGTCGGGCAATATCAACCCCGAGACCGGGCGCGGACTGTTCGAGCCGGTGCACGGCACCGCTCCCGACATCGCCGGCCGCGGCGCGGTCAACCCGACCGGAGCGATTCTGAGCGCATCTATGATGGTTAGACACCTGGGTCATGCGGATATGGCTAACGCGATCGAGGGTGCGGTCGAATCGGCCATCCGCGCGGGCGAGTGCACGCGCGATCTCGGCGGCGGCCTGTCGACCAAAGAAGTCGGCGATGCGGTGGCGAGAAGGCTGAAGGATTAGGAAGGGCTAAGGCGCGATGGGCATGACGATGACCGAGAAGATCCTGGCTCGTGGAGCCGGGCGCGACAGTGTCCGTCCCGGAGACCTGGTTCTCGCCAAGGTCGACTTTGCGATGGGGCACGATCTCACGATCCCGCCGGCCGGAAAGATCATGCGCGAGCAGATGGGCGCCGAAAAGATCTGGGACCCGGAACGTGTGGCTGTGACTCAGGACCATTTCCAGCCCGCGAAAGACGCAGCGAGCGCGACCCTTGGTCGCCTCACGCGCGAGTTCTCCCACCAGATGGGGATCAAGTGGTACTTCGAGGTGGGACAGGGCGGCATCTGCCACACCGTGCTGCCGGAAAACGGCCTCGTCCTGCCTGGCGAGCTCGTCGTCGGCGCCGACTCGCACTCGTGCACCTATGGAGCTCTCAACAACTTCGCGACCGGCATCGGCTCGACCGACCTCGCTTGCGTCCTCGCGCTGGGCGAGCTCTGGTTCCGCGTCCCCGAGACGCTCAAGTTCGTCTATCACAACCGACTCAAGGAATGGGTCGAGGCCAAGGACCTGATCCTCTACGTCATCGGTCAGATCGGAGTCGACGGAGCGCGCTCGAAGGCGATGGAGCACACGGGTGAGGCACTCCGTCACATCGACATGGAGGCGCGGTTGACCATGACCAACATGGCCATCGAGGCCGGGGCCAAGAACGGGATCATGGAGTTCGACGACGTCACCAAGGAATACCTCGACGGGCGTGCGAAGCGGCCATATCAGCCTGTGACGTCCGATCCCGACGCGGAGTACGAGAAGGTCTTCGAGTTCGACGTGGCGAAGGTGGAGCTGGGTGTGGCCAGGCCGATGTCACCTGACAACTACGCGCCGCTGTCCGAGGTGGCGGGAACCAGGCTCGACCAGGTTTTCATCGGCTCATGCACGAACTCGCGCATCACCGACCTGAGGCGGGCGGCCGCCGTCCTCGAAGGGCACAAGGTGGCGCCGGGAACCAGGCTCATCATCACGCCCTCATCGCACCAGGTCGCGATCCAGGCCGAGCGGGAAGGGCTCATTCGAACCTTCCTCGCGGCGGGCGCGGCGTGGACCACGGCGACTTGCGGCGCGTGCCTGGGCGGGCACATGGGCGTGCTTGGTGAGGGAGAGGTTTGCCTCAGCACCACGAATCGAAACTTCCCCGGCCGCATGGGCCACCCGAAGGCAATGGTCTACCTCTCCAATCCGGCCGTGGCGGCGGCGAGCGCGGTCACGGGAGTCATCAGCCACCCAAGCGAAGTGCTGAAGCACATGCCGGCGGAGATCCGGTGACCTTGGCCACGCCCCCCTCCCCGGCCCTCTCCCCTAAGGGGCGAGGGTGCCTATGACTCTCCCCAAGGTCCTTCGGGGACGCGCATGGAAGTTCGGCAATAACATCGACACCGACCAGATCATCCCGGCCAAGTACGCGATCTACTCGCTGGACGAGAAGGAGCTCGGCAAGCACGCCATGGAGGGCGTCCCGGGCCGCGAGACATGGGCCTCGCAGGTGGGGCAGGGCGACATCATGGTCGGAGGGTCGAATTTCGGCTGCGGCTCGTCGCGCGAGATCGCGCCGGTCGCCATCCGCGGCGCGGGAGTGTCGCTCGTGGTGGCCGACTCATTCGCGCGGATCTTCTTCCGCAACGCGATCAACATGGGCTACCCAATCCTTCAGTCGCCGCAGGCGTCGGAGGCGATCGAAGACGGCGACGAGCTGGAGGTCGATCTCGAGCAAGGCATCATCCGCAACTTCACGAAAGGCGACGAATACCGGAGCGATTCTTTCCCGCCGTTCATGAACGAGCTGCTGCGTATGGGCGGGCTCGTGCCGTGGGTGCGCAAGCAGCTGGAGGAGCGGAGGCGAACGGCGGGCGTGCGTGGATGACATCAAGCCCGTAGAGCTGCAAGAGCCGCTCGAGCAGCTTGCCCGTGATCCGAAGCGCTTTTCGCACGATCTGACGTTTCCGCCCGCAGAAAAGATTCGCGTGTATGACGACACGCTTCGCGACGGGGAGCAGATGCCTGGCGTCGCGATCACACCTAAGGACAAGTACGAGCTCGCGCGCATGCTGTCCGACATCGGCGTCCACATCATGGACGTCGGATTTCCGTCGGTCTCCGAAGGCGAGCGCGAGACGCTGCGCCTTGTGTTGGGGGGCCGCAAGCGAGGCGAGCTGCGCGAGGAGCTCGAGGTGGTCTGCATGATGCGCTCGACTCGGGGCGACATCGACGCGACCATGCGCGTCATCGACCAGCTCGGCTACAAGCGGGATGAGGTCACCTACTTCATCTTCACTTCCGCCTCCGACCTCCACGTCAAGTACAAGCTCGGCAAGACTCTCCTGCACCGCGACGGCATCCCCGAGTCGGAATGGCTCGAGCTGCCGGTGTCGTACTACCGCGAGGCAAACCTGCGGATGATGTGCGAGGCGATCCGCTACGCGCGTGAGCAGGGCGCAACGTCGATCGAGTTCGGCGGCGAAGATGGCAGCCGTGCCGACGTCGACTACATCGGCGACCTTCATCGCGAGGGCCTGAAGGCGGGGGGGACGCGGCCGTCGACGCCGGACACGGTCGGGTGCTACTCCCCTTTCGCCGTGCGCGAGTACATCCCCGCGATCAAAGCCGCAGCGCCGGAGGCGCCGCTCGTGGTGCATTTCCACAACGACCTCGGGCTTGGCGCCTGGAACACGGTGATGGCATTGGGATCGGGCGCCGAGGTGTTCACGACAAGCGTGAACGGAATTGGCGAGCGGACAGGCAACGCACCGATGCACCAGGTCCTGCTCCAGCTGCGCTACCTGTTCGGCATCGAGATCCCGCGGTTCAAGTACGAGAAGCTGCGCGTGCTCGCGCGGTACCTCGAGCGCGTGAGCGGCGTTCCCGTCCAGCCGACTGAGCCAGGCATCGGACTCGACGTCTTCAGCCACGAATCCGGCATCCACACGGCGGGCATGCTGATCCACCCGGCGATCTACCAATTCATTCCGCCTGCCGACCTCGGCGCTGAGATCACGTACGTGTACGGAAAGCATTCCGGGGCGCTGGTGATCGAGCACGCGCTGAGGCATGCGGGCATCCGGCCTGAGCCCGAGCTGGTGGCGAAGGTGCTGGCCGAGGTCAAGCGGATACGCGAGGAGCGGGCCGAGCGCGCCGACTTCTCAGAATTTCATCGCCAGTACTACGAGCACCTCAACCGCATGGGACTGACCGCGGCAGAGGTCGTTGACATCGCGACGGCGCTGACGGCCCCCGGAGGCCAATAGATGGCCACGACCACGCGGGCCGAGACCGCTCGCAAAGAGGAGTATCTCGACCTCCACCGCTGGATGTGCATGGCCAAGGCCCTCGACGACCGCATGCACATGCTGGTCAAGCAGGGCAGGGCGCCCTTTGTCGGCTCGAGCCGGGGCCACGAGGGAATCCAGGTCGCCTCGACGGCCGCCACCGGCCCGGACGATTGGCTCGTCCCGCATTACCGCGGCCTGGCCAACGCGATCGTGCGCGGCCTGACCATGAAGGAATGGATGCTGGCCGTCTTCGCCAAGGCAGGTGACCCCCTTTCCGCCGGCAGGAACATCCCGGGGGGTTGCTTCAGCTACCGACGGCTGAAGATCGCGTCTGTGTCTCAGGTCGTCGCAAGCTGGATCCCCAAGGCCGCGGGCATCGCCTACGCCGCGAAGCTGCGGGGCGAGGGCAGCGTGACCCTGTGCTCGTTCGGCGATGGCGCGACCAGCCAGGGCGAGTTTCACGAAGGCGTCAACTTCGCTGCCGTGCACAGGCTGCCGGTCGTGTTCGTCTGCGAGAACAACAGCTACGCGATCTCGGTGCCGATCCGGCTCCAGATGGCGAATCCGAACGTGGCCGACCGTGCCGCGGGCTACGGCATTCCAGGCGTGACCGTCGACGGGACGGACGTGCCGGCGTGCTACGCCGCGGCGCAGGAGGCGGTCGCCCGTGCTCGCGCCGGCGAGGGCCCGACGCTCATCGACGCGAAGATCTGGCGCATCAACTCGCACACCTCAGAGGACAACCAGCTCAAGTACCGCACCAAGGAAGAGCTCGCCGAGGCGTCTCGCCACGACCCGATCGAGCGATTTACGGCGTGGCTCGTGGAGCGGCGCTGGATCACTCCGGAGGGGGCGGCGGGGGTGCAGGCGGCCTGCGACCAGGAGGCTTCGGACGCCGCGGACTGGGCTGAGCAGCAACCTGATCCGCTCCCCGAAGACGCTCTGAAACACGTCTTCGCGTGATCGACCCATCAAATCTCGCGATTTTGCGGGGACCCCGGTCAATTGCATTTGAACTTGGGTACAAGTTCAGATCCGCAAAGTTAGACTGACGAAGTTTTGGACACCGAGCCGCCCGCGCCGGACGAGTCGACTCCGCCGGAAAGCACTGCCGACGAGCCTGTCCAGGCGGTGCCCACCAGGGAGACCACGCCAGTCTGGGCGCAGACCTCGCCGGCCGCCCCGGCGCAGAAAAAGGGTGATCCCGACTGGTCCAAGACCGAGACATCAGCCAATGGCGACGGCAAGAAGCAGGCCCCCGGGTGGGCCCAGACAGTGCCGACTTCGCCGGGCGAAGAGGTCGCGGAACCTGTCGATACCGGACCGCCCCAGGCCGAGACGACCGACGCCGAGCCGGTCGGCGCCGAATCGGAGCACGCCGCCCCGGCAGCTGAGGCAACCGCCGAGCCCGCCGTGGCGGCGAGCTCGCCTCCGGCCACCGAGCCCTCCGCGACGGCGAGCTCGCCTCCGGCCACCGAGCCCTCCGCGGCAAGGCTTCTGACAGATCCACCCAAGGCAGTCGCCGCCGACGCCATGAAGTCGACCTGGCCGCCTGCGTCTTCGTCGGCGCCCGCGCCGCCGGAGGAGACCGACATCTGGCCTCCCGAGCCGCCGACCGAGCCCGCGATGCCGGCCTGGCCGCCTCCTTCTGAGCTCGACGAGCCCGCGACACCGGCACAGGCGATCCCGAGCTGGCCTGATTCGTTCGACCCCATGCCGGCCGCGCAGGCCGCGCCGACGCTGCCGCCGTCCGCGCCCGCCGGGTCACCGCCCGCGGCCGAGGCGGCGATACCTCCAACCATCACTCCCGAGACCAAGCCCGCGGGCCAACCGATGCCCGCGGCCCAACCGATGCCCTCGGCGAAGCCCCCGGACCCTCCGGTCGCGCCCGCGAAGAGGGAGCCGGCCGCTCCAGTACCGGCCGCATTTCCAGAAGCGATCTTCCCGGCGCCGGGACCTGCCGCGCCGGCCCAGCCAAACCCCGTCGCTCCGCCGCAGTCAGGGCCGCCAGGCCGCCCGGCGTGGGCCCCCGGCCCGGTCGGCGAACCCAGGCCGGCCGCGACGCAGGAACCGTCGGGGGCGGTGCAGCTGCCGGCATGGGCACCCCGAGTGCCGCTGGCCGGTGACACTGGAAAACCGACGTGGTTCTCGCCGAAAGAAGCGATCCCGCACGCGACGGCCCAGCCCGCCTCCCAGTCCGCACCGCCTCCGATGCCAACAGCGCCCGCTGCGCCGATGGTCGGTGGGCAGCTGCCGGTGGCGCCGATCCCGCCTGCGCCTGTCACGCCCGCGCCGGCGCAACCCTCATCGGCCAAATCGACGTGGGAGGTCGTCGAGCAGCAGCGCAAGTCGGCACCGCACGCGAAGGTTGGCCCGACCGCCGAGGATCGCTCCTACGCCGAGTGGTTTGCCTGGGCCAAGCGGGGAGGCGCTCCCGCGAGCGCGTGCCACGCCGCGGCGCAGGGTGCCTTCAAGGCCCTCTCGAGCGGAAAGGACGTCAACACCGCGGTGCAGTGGGCCACGGCTGCGATGAGCCGTCCACCCGAGCCCGTCTCCCAGGCGAGACAGGGCTACTGCGCATGGTTCGCTCTCGCCAACATCGACCTGAACCTCGACCAGCACAAAGCCCACCTGTTCGCCGCCGGCGCGATCCTGGCGCTCGATAACGGTCAGGACGCATCGGCCGCGCACGCCGCGGGCCTGGCCGCGGCGGGAATTCGCTAGCGGAGCTCGCGCGCGGCACGGCTTGCGATTGCACCGACCCCGCAGGCAAGGATCATTCCGCCGGCGATCAGGAACAGCAGAGTCGGGTTGACGTCGGCGATCACACCTGACGCCCCGTAGGCGACGGGCGTCAAGCCCATCGACGCGAGCATCACGATCGACATGACACGGCCTTGCATGGCGGGGTCCGTCCGGCGCTGCAGCCAGCTCACGGCATAGGTGTTGACGACCCCCGTGCTGACGCCGGAAACGCCCATCAACAACGCAGCGAGTACGAGCGAAGGAACCAGGCCGACACCGACTATGCCGATCCCGAGCCAAACGCAAAGCGCCACGATCAGCAATCCAAAACGCTTGGGCGCGGGTGCAAAGCCCGCGCCCACGGCGCCGGCCGTTGCGCCGACACCCCACGCGCCAAGCAGGACGCCGAGGCCGGTGGCCCCGGCGGCGAATCGACCGTGGGCAAGGGTGGGAAGTCCAACGCCGAGGGCACCATTGGCGGCGAAGTCGACCACGGCGATGACGATCAGCGTCACGCGGATGCCGATGTCGGCCCAGGCATAGCGGAGGCCCGCCACGATCTGCCCGCCCAGACCGCCGTCCGCGTGCGCCTTGGCGCTCGCGGCGCGCGCGGCCGCCGGCAGCCAGAGGATGAAAAGTGCACCAACGAGGAAGCACGCGGCATCGCCCACGAAATCCCACCCGATTCCAAGGACCGCGACGATGAGACCGCCAAGTACCGGGCCGAGGATGACCGAGGCTTGCGCGGTGACATTCAGAACCGCGTTCCCCGGCTCGAGCTCATGGTCGGCGACAACCCTGGGAAGGATCGACGTGCGTGCCGGCCAGAAGAACGCATCGACGATGCCGAACACGATCGCGATTCCGTACACCTCCGCCAACTGCACGTGACCTGTGAGAACGAGGACGGCAAGGGGCGCAACGAAAATGGCGCGGAGGCTTATCGACCCGAGCATGGTCAATCGCGCCGATAGGCGGTCGGCGAGTGCGCCACCCACCATCATGAGCACCGCTCGGGGGAGGGCCTGCGCAAGCAGCACCGTGCCCAGCGCGAGGCTTGAGCCGGTCAGCTGAAGGACCAGCCAGGCGATGGCGATGTAGCTGAAGAAGTCGCCGAACATCGAAAGAGTCGTCGCGATCCAGAGCTTGCGGAACGCTCCCGACGAGAACACCGTCCACGGCTTCGGACGCAGGGTGGCGACGACTGGAGGCGGGACCAGCTCTTCCATCGTTTGCATCACCGATGCCTTAGCGCGTCGACCGGCGAGATCTTCCGGTGGGGTCGACCCGGTCGGCGAGCCGGCGCAGATACCGCATCATCAGCCCGGTCCGCGAGTGCGCCAGGTAAGCGATCGCTTGCGCCTCATGCATCCGCTTGCGCTGCTCCGCGATGTGGCGGGCGTATTCTTCCGGTCCGGGTTCCATCGGGATCATCTCTCACGCCTCCTTGGTTGTTTCGAGGCGCCGGAGCGCCTCATCGATGTCGATCTCTCCCCGAGCCACCTGTTCCATGAGCTCGAGCCGCGACGGCGACGACGGCGCCGGAGCGCGCTCGATGCCGAGCTTCGTCAGCAACGTGTCGAACCGCGCGCGGGCGGTCGGGTAGCTGACGCCGAGGTGCCGATCGAGGTCCTTCATGTTTCCGCGCGAGGCGAGGAAGACGCGAAGCACCTCGCGGTCCTCATCCGTCAGGACACAGAATTCACAGGCGGCAAACCCACCCGAGAGCTCGGTCTCGCAGGCGGGGCAGCTCAGCCGCGTGACCGCGAGGCGATGGTTGCAGACCGGGCAGCTCGTCGGAGGCCGGCGGGTTGGGGTCTTCGCCACGCTATTCCACCGCCACGTGGACGGTGCCCATCGTGCAGTCGCAATCGAGCGTCCCGTCACCCGAGCCGAGCGTGAGCTCGTTGCCGCTCGTCGCGCCAACCCCGCTGATGGAAACTTCGCCCATCACGGCGTGGGCCGTGATTCGCACGCTCGACGACTTTTCGAGAACGACCTGAACCTCGCCCATCTTGCACCGGATTGCGCTGGCACCGCCCTCGAGGCGGCCGGATGCGGTGACGTTGCCGGCGGTCACGTTCAGCTGAAGCGGACCTCGAAATTCGCTGATGCTGCAGTTGCCGGCCTGGACATCGCCCTTCACCGCGCCTTGCAGCCCGCGGATGCTGAGATTGCCGGCCTGGACCTTGGCCGACAGAGGAAGAGATGGGTTCATGCGAACGGTCAGCTGTCGGCCGAAATCGAAGCCGGGGATGAAAACCCGTCCTCGCGGCTGGCTGAAGGTAAAGCCGGCTTCGTGCGTCAGCGAGGTCTGCTCGATGACCATGGTGTCCCCCTCTTCGAGTCTGACCTGCTTGACCGAGCTTCCCGTCTCGCGGGCGGCCGCCGGCGGCTCGGGCGCGGCCGAAGGTGGATTCGACTCCAGAGCTTCCAGGCGGGCTGCTCCTTCCTCGGCCGAGATCGTCCCGGCGGCCACCTGGCTCAAGATTTCACGTCGTGGGTCGTTCATTGCACAAATTAGAAACCTATTCTTGCCAATTTGTCAAGTTTGTGCACAAAACTGACGCGGGCGAGCTCGGAGATAAGCTAATCACGGCATGCGAGAGGAGGTCCGTGAGGGGGCTGGGTGGGCCGTCGTTGCGGTCCTCTTCGCCGCGACCACTTGTGTCGAGAGCATGTCCTGGAACCAGCTCACGGCCTACACGCCGCTCTACCTTCGCGAGCTTCACGTCCCGGCCGCCCAGGTCCCGGGCTGGATCGCGGCGATCTCGAGCCTCGGTTGGGTCCTGGCGCTCCCCCTCGCGCCCTTCTGGGGCGTGTTGGCCGACCGCTACAGCCGAAAGCTGATCATCGTCCGGAGCGCCGCCATCGAAGCGGTGATCTTCGCTGGCTGGGCGCTTTCCACCACGCCCCTAATGGCGCTCGCCTTCAGATGCCTCAACGGTTTCATCCTTGGCAACACGGGCGTGATGCTGGCCGTGCAGGCCTCGGCCACGCCCAGGCAACGTCTCGCGCTCGCGGTCGGAATCGTGGGCGCCGGATCACCGGCCGGCCGCGCGGTGGGGCCCATCCTCGGCGCGCTGCTGGTCCACCTGATCGACGTGCGCGGAATGCTGCTGTTCGACGCGGCACTCTCCGCGCTGATGACCGTGCTGCTCACCGTGATCGTGCGCGAGAGGGATCATGTCCGCCCCAAGGACGTCCGCGTGCTCAGCCTCTTGCGCGGCGCGATTTCGGAAATCATGAGCCGGCCTATCGTCCTGCGCCTTTTTCTCGCGACCGCCGCGGCGCAGGTCGGCCTGTGGACGATGCTGCCTTACGTGCCCGTTTTTATCGCGCGCCTTTCGCCTGGCGACGCCGTGACCGCGGTCGGCGTCGTCCTGTCGATCGTGGGGCTGGGCCAGGCGGTGGCCTCGGCGCTGTGGGGAATCGTCATTCCGCGCCTGGGCCACGTGGCCGTCCTGAGTGCAACCTCGGTCGGTTCATGCGTGGCGCTCACGGTCGCCGGGTTGAGCCACTGGCTTCCGCTCTTTGCGATCGCGCTTGTTGCCAATGCCGTGTGCCTGGCGGCGATACTCACCGCCGCGATGTCGGTCATGGCCGCGACGGTCAGCCCAGAGCGGCGCGGCGCGGTACTGGGCCAGATCCTCTTTCCGTTTTATGTTGGCGGGGTAATTGGTCCCCTGATCGGCGGTGCGGCCTTTGCCTGGGGCCAACTCGCGGTGTTCGGCATCGCCGCGGTGCTCAGCCTCAGTCCGCTGATTGTGCTGTTCACGATGCGGCAGGCGGTGGTCGAGGTAAAGACCGCTTGACGACGCTCGTCGGTGTCGTCGCGGACACGCATTGCCCCGAGTTCATCGACCGACTTCCCAACCGGGTCTTCGATGTGCTGCAAGGCGTGCAGCTGATGGTGCACGCCGGCGACATCGACGGCGCTTCCACGCTCGACGAGCTTCGACGCATCGCCCCCGTCGAGGCCGTGCGCGGCGACCACGATCAAACGCTCACCGATTTGCCATTGACCCGCGAGCTGTTGATCGAGGGCAGGCGAGTTGTTGTCGTCCACGGCAACCGCTCACGCTGGATCGAGGAGCCGCAGACGCTGCTCTGGACGCTGAGCCTCGGCTACTTCCGTCCACACACCGGGCTGGCGCGCAGTCTCCGGAGACGTTTTCCCAACGCCGACGTGATCGTTTTCGGCCATACGCATCGGTCTCACATGCGCAAGGTCGACGGCACCCTGCTCTTCAACCCCGGAGGGGTCCACCAGTGGAGCGCGGCATCAGTTGAGCGCCGGCTCAAACAGAATCCTGGTTGGTTCGAATGGTGCTGGCTGCAGGTGGCGCGTCACATGCGGCGGGTAGAGCCGCCCTCGATCGGGATCCTGGAGATCGACCAGGACGGGATCATGCCCAAAATCATCGGGCTCTAGCATTCCTGTTCGTGTCCACGGTGATCTACAGGCCGGCCGCACTCGGCGACGCTGCGCTGGCTTCCGACTTGATGACAGCGGCTTATCCCGCCTTCGCCCAGGACCCCGTGATGACGCGATTGCGATGGGAGCATCCTCGGCGCGGTTTCGCTTATGGCAGATTCATCGCGGAGAGAGGCGGTACCCCGATCGCATTCCTGGGGTGGGTGCACGGTCCATGGCAGGAGGTGCCGGACGGTCATTGCGAGGTCGAAGTCTGGCTCCGCCAGGAAGACCTCGATCGGGATCTCGTCGTCGCGATGTTTTCATGGATTGGCAGGCAGGCCGAGGCGGAGCAATCGCGGCTGCTCCTCGCGTACTGCGCTGAAGATGAGGCCCTGATGCTCGAAGGTCTCCATCACCTCGGATACCGTCGCGAACGCGTCGAACGGGCGTGGGAGCTGGACCTGACGGCGCACGGGCGCCGCCTCGTGCGCGAGGCGACGCTTGCGCGTGAGCAGATGGCGGCGGCTGGAATCCGCTGTGTGACCCTGGCCGGCTGGCGCGATCCGGACCGCGTGAGAAAGCTCTATGAGCTCAACGAACGGACCATCCAGGACGTCCCGCACACCTTGTCCATAGTCCGGGAGGCGTTCGAGGACTTTGCCAAACGGCTCGACGCGCCCGACCGTCCTCACGACCGCTACTGGATCGCGCTGGCCGGCGACCGTCCCGTGGCCATGTCCTATCTGAAGTTTCCGCCGGTTCGCGGCACCGTCTGGACGGGGTATACATGCACCGACGCCGACCTTCGGGGTCGGGGCATTGCGCGGGCGACCAAGCTGCAGAGCCTCGCGCAGGCTGTCGAGCTTGGCGTGCCACTGGTCTGCACGGACAACGACTCCGAAAACGCCCCGATGCTGCATATCAACGAGAGGCTGGGTTACGTCCGCCGGCCTGGATTCGTCGAGCACCACAAGCGGGTAAGAGAAACAGCGAATGCCTAAGACCAAGGACTACTACGAGGTGCTCGGCGTGCCGCGAGGGGCCACGCAGAAGGAGATCGCATCTGCCTTCCGCAAGCTGGCCCGCAAGCACCACCCCGACCTGAACGCGGGGGACAAACAGGCCGAGGCACGCTTCAAGGAGCTCTCGGAGGCGCACGAAGTGCTGTCGGACTCCAAGAAGAGAAGGCTCTACGACGAGTTCGGCGAGAACTGGGCGAGCGCCGCGGCTGCGGGCGTCCAACCCGGCGCCGGAGGGTCCGGAGGATTTCGCCCTAACGCGGGTCCCCGTGCCCAGTACCGGACGGTAAGTCCCGAGGAGATGGAGGATCTCTTTGGCGAGGGCGGAGGCTTCGGCGACATCTTCGGTTCGATCTTCGGCAACTCGCGCGGAAGGGTCCGCCAGCAGCCAATCGATGTTGAGCTGCCGATCACCGTCAGCCTCGCCGAGCTTTTCACGGGCACCAGCCGGACGGTCGAACTGCCCGGAGGCAGGCGCGTCGAGGTCAAAGTGCCGCCTGGCGTGAAGGAAGGCACGGTGCTGCGCGTGCCGGGGCTGCGGGCGACCGTCCAGGTCGCACCAGATCCGATCTTCACGCGCGAAGGCAAGGATTTGCGCGTGACCGTCCCGGTGCCCTTGCGCGTCGCGCTGAACGGGGGCGAGGTCGCCGCCCCGACGATCAAGGGAGGCCAGGTCAAGTTCAAGGTGGCGCCGGAAACGCAGAACGGGACGAAGATCAGGCTGCGCGGCCTCGGCCTGCCTGATCCGAAGGGGGGCCCGCCTGGCGACATGTACGCGGAGGTGCGCGTCCAGCTGCCCGTTCCCATGGACGAAGCGACGCGCAAATGGGCGGCGGAGCAACCCAGCTGATCAGCCCGCTCCGCTCGCGGCGTCTGCTGCTTCCGCTCGTGTTCATCTCCGGCATGGCGTCATTGGGCGTTGAGTTCGGCGCGTCCCGCCTGCTCGCGCCGTACTTCGGGACGAGCCTTTACGTGTGGGGCGTGCTCATCGGCCTGATCCTCGTCTACCTCTCGGCAGGCTACGTGATCGGAGGCCGCCTCGCCGACAGACATCCGCGGGACGAGGTGCTGTACCAGATCACAGCGTGGGCCGGCCTGTGGATCGGCATCATCCCGCTGGTCAGCTACCCCATCCTGCTGATCTCGCAGCGCCCGTGATCTTGCTCGGTTGCGTCAGCCCTTTCGCAATCCGCCTGTTGCTGCGCGACGTGGAGACCGGAGGCAACACGGCGGGTCGCGTCTACGCGCTTTCCACGGCGGGCAGCATCCTGGGCACCTTCCTGCCGGTCTTCTGGTTCATCCCGACGTATGGCACGCGCCCGACGCTCGAGGGATTCGGCCTCGTGCTGGTCGGCGTGTCCATCGCGGGGCTGTGGCCGCGGCGACGCCTTTACGCGTCCTTTGCGGCGGCTGTGATCCTCGCGTGGATCTTTCTGCCTTCAGGCATCAAGCCGCCTCAGGTCGGCGAGCTGGTCTACGAGAAGGAGTCTGCCTACGGATATATCCAGGTGGTGCGCGACGGCTCGAAGACGGAGCTGATCCTCAACGAAGGCGAAGCGATCCACTCGATCTACGACCCCAACTCGTTGCTCACCGGCGGCCCTTGGGATTACATGCTCGTGGCCGATTCGTTTCGCCCCGCCCAGGCTTCGGCGCCGGTGCCGAAGGACGTCGCCATCCTGGGTCTCGCGGGTGGCACCGCGGCTCGGCAGTACACGGCGGCTTACGGCCCCGGCGTCCAGATCACGGGGGTCGAGATCGACCCCGAGATCGTCTCCGTCGCGCACCGCTACTTCCATCTCGATGAGCCCAACGTCCACCCGGTGGTCTCGGATGCGCGTTACTGGCTCAACACGCAGGCGGCGCAATACGACGTGATCATCATGGACGCCTACCGCCAGCCCTACATCCCGTTTCATCTCACGACGCGCGAGTTCTTCAGCGAGGTCCACGATCACCTGCGCCCGGGAGGCGTGGCAGTGGTAAACGCGGGCCGTACCGCGACCGACTACCGGTTGGTGGACGCGATCGCGAGCACGATGGCCGCGGTCTATCCCAGCGTGTTTCTGGTCGACGTTCCAGCGTTCAGCAACAGTCTCGTATACGGAAGCACGGTGCCCATCACCGTCGCGGATGTCGAGCACAACCTTGCGCTGGTCAACGAGCCCGTGGCACAGGACGTCGCCCGGAGCGTCGTCAACGATGGGAGGCTAAGGGTGTCGCCCTATCACGACCAGGTCTTCACCGACGACCTCGCACCGGTCGAGCGGCTGATCGACGAGATCATCTTCAACTACGCCACCGGGGGCTGAGCCGGCGGCGTCACCCACACGGTCCACGTCTCGAGGGTCCGGAACCCGAGGCTCTCGTAGATCATGAGCCCCGCCCGCGACGATTGCAGGTACGCGAAGGTGGCGCCCGAGTTGACTCCGTCCAGCGCAGCGCGGGCCGTGATCGCGGTGCCGTAACCGCGGCCGCGATGCGGGACCGGAGTGGCGACGTTGAAGATCCCGACGTGGTCTTTCGAGGTGCTGCCGAAAGCCGTCACCACGTCCTGGCCGTCGACGCTCCCCACGTAGACGCGGTTGCCGCGCTGCGCCAGGACGCCCCGCGGCATGAGCTGTTCGAACATCTCGAGTGGAGCCCCGAACCCTTCCGCGGCGATTGCTGCGTGAATTCCTGCTTCATCCGGATCCAGGATCCGGATCGACAGGCCGGCATGTTGAGCACCTTCGCGGATCCGGTCGCTCGGAAGCTGCAGGGCCATGAGCGGTACAGGCTCATCCTCGACCATGCCTCTTCGTTGGGCCAGGCGGACCACCTCATTCCCACAACCTG
>VBII01000162.1 GCA_005887735.1 Chloroflexota bacterium | reverse complement strand
GAGGGTCGCTCGCAATCCGGTTCCACAGCACCTCTTCCTTGCCGTACAGGCGCAGCTCGGAGCGATCGCCGCTCTCGGTCGTGTGCAGCCACATCAGGACCTTCAGCTTGAACATGAGCTCCTCGGCGTCATTGCACGGCTCGACGAGGTAGCGGCGCCAACGGCGAAGCGAGACATAGTTCGAGCGTCCCTTGAGCAGCACCGCCTTGAAGTCCCATGGCAGCCACTCGCGCAAGCCGGGCAGGTCCTTGCCCATCAGCTGTTCCTGCAGCGTGTGGGTGTTGGTCGACACCACCACACGTTCGTGGTG
>VBII01000161.1 GCA_005887735.1 Chloroflexota bacterium | reverse complement strand
CACCGACTGCGGCCGGCGGCTCGGGGTTGGGGCTGGGGGCGGTCAGCGCGTCGGCAAAGAAGCGCGCGACGGGCCACCCGTAGGGCGCGACCAGCGCCAGCATCGACTCCTTCAACCCTTCGTCCAGGGCCACCGCCTCCTCGCGAAGGCGGAGCAGGAGCTGCCGCGTCGCGTCGGCGTCGTCCAGCGCGCGGTGCGGGCGGGGTTGGTTGAATCCCATCTCGGTCGAGAGGAGAGGCAGGCTGTGGCTGGCCGCCCCGGGCAGCAGGATCCGGGCGATGTCCAGCGTGTCCAGGATCTGCTGCGAGGGGTCCCAGAGGCCCGCCGCCTCGAGGAACTCGACGTCGAGCCTGGCGCCGTGCCCCACCGGCTGGCGACCCCGGACGAAGTCGGCCAACCGGCCAAGCGCGATCTCCGGGCTCGCCGCACCGCGCAGCTCCTCTTGCCTGATCCCCGTCAGGCGCAGGACCATGTCGGGGACGGCGCGCCCCGGATCGACCAGCTGGGCTTTCAGCAAATCCCAACCACCCGGAAAGAGTTAGCGGCGCGAAGCGCCGCGTCGTAGAGGGAACCGGGACGGTTCCCTTTACGCTCGTGAAACGGGGTCTGAGCCTGAGTCCCGAACTGTAATATGTGCGCCCGATGGTAACCGGGGCGATCGAGGCTCCCAAGCGACTGGAAGACCTGCACGTAAGACGTGACCTGGTCGCCAGCCTCTTGCTTCGAACGCTTGCCTTCGCCGACCAGCTGACCGGCGCCGCACTGGAGCAACGCCTGGGCCTTCCCTTCGAGACCTTCTCGCCGCTGATCGACGAGTTCGAGAAGAACCAGCTCATGGACACGCGAGGCGTTTCCAACGACCCGGGCATGGAAGGCCGCCCTTACCCGGTCAAGATGAACTACGCGATCTCCGGCGCCGGCCGCCAGCGGGCGGCGGAGATGTCAACCGTCCAGACGCGGTACCTAGGCCCGTGCCCGGTCAACTTCGAGGACTATCTGGCGCTCATTCGCTCCCAGGTCAGCGCCAAATCCCCGGTCACCGACTCCCAGCTGAAGAAGGCCCTGGGCGAGCTCGAGCTGGAGCAGCACATCATCGACCAGATCGGCGGCGCGATGGTCTCGCGCGCGTCGCTGTTCATCTTCGGCGCCCCTGGCAACGGCAAGAGCACGATCACCGAGCGCATGGCGCTGCTGATGGGCGAGCCGATCGAGATCCCGCACGCGGTCGCCCTCGGCGACGAGATCATCCGCGTGATCGACCCCGTCTATCACAAGGTCGCCGAGGGCGAGCAGCCCGTCGACCGCCGGCTGGTCAGGGTGGAGCGCCCGGTCGTGACCGCCGGTGGCGAGCTGAAGCTCCAGCAGCTCGACCTGACCTACGACTCCCAGAACCGGTACTACGAGGCGCCGCTGCAGTGGAAGGCCAACGCCGGCGTGTTCGTGATCGACGACTTCGGCCGGCAGGAGGTGCCGCCGATGCGACTCCTCAACCGGTTCATCGTCCCCATGGAGAAGAAGATCGACTACCTCGACCTTTCCGCCTCGGGCCGCAAGATCGAGCTGCCTTTCCTCTGCCAAGTCGTGTTCTCGACCAACCTCTCGCCCACCGAGCTGGTCGACGAGGCGTTCCTCCGCCGCATGGCTTACAAGATCGGCATCGGCAACCCGACCCCGGATGCCTTCGGCCGCATCCTTCGCTTCGAGTGCGACCGGCAGGGCGTTCCCTTCGACGAAAAGGCGATTGGCTACCTGCTCAACAACCTCTACGGGAAGAAGCCGCTTCGAGGCTCACACCCGCGTGCTCTCGTCGCGCGCCTGCTCGACCTGGCCAACTATCGCCAGCAGCCGCCTCGGCTCACCCCGCAATCGCTGAAGGAGGCCTTCGACGCCTGCTTCAACCCCGCGCTCGGCAGCCTGGTCGAGGACGACTGGGCGCGACCCGCGATCGGCTAGTTCTTAGTACTTTTTTCACGCCCCTCACCCTCGCCCTCTCCCCTGGGGGGAGAGGGGATGCTTACATCACCCAGTCGTTTGCGCAACGATTCCACGTCGCTGAAGGCGCCTCGTTTTTCGGGCGGCAGCAGCTCGGCGATGGCGAGCATGATCCGGTCCGAAGCCTCCTGGTGGGACACGCGCTCACCGTTGGGACGCTTCTGCTGGATCAGCAACGGCTTGCCGTAGCGAATCGTCACCGGAACGCGGCGTGGCCACAGCGCCCCCTTGGGCAGGCATTCCGGGGTCCCGGTGAGCGCGACCGGCAGGACCGGGCAGCCACAAAGCTGAGCAATGAAGCCCGCGCCGGGCTCCGGCGTGGCCAGCACGCCCGAGTCGACCCTTGTCCCCTCGGGATAGATCACGAGGACGTGCCCAGCCTTGAGCAGGTCGAAAGATCTGCGGAGCGCCGCGCGGTCAGCGCTGTGACGGATCACCGGAAACGCCTGGTACTGAACGAACAGCCAGCGGATGATCGACCTTCGAAAGTATTCGGACTTCGCCATGTTCCAGGAGTCCGAGCGCGGCAGAAAAGCCGGGACCAGCGGTGGGTCGATTGTGCCGGAATGGTTGGCGCAGACGATGAGCGGGCCATCCCGAGGCACGTTTTCAACGCCCTCGACGCGGAATAGGCCGACCAGGTACGTGTTCGCAAGGAACCGCACCAGGGCCCGCATCAAGGCGTACATCATTTCTTCGCGCGCACTTCGTCCAGGATTCGATCCACGACCTGCTCGAGGTCGAGGTTGTCGGTGTCGATGATGATCGCGTCCTCCGCCGGGCGCAGCGGCGCGACCGGGCGTTCAGAGTCGACGCGGTCTCGCAGCTCCACCTCCTTGCGCATCGCTTCTCCAT
>VBII01000160.1 GCA_005887735.1 Chloroflexota bacterium | reverse complement strand
GCCAGCCTTTCGATAACGAAGTCGAGGCTCATTAAGTAGAGGTGGGCCGGCAGGCTCTCGTCAAGGCCAGCCGCGCCGTACATCGCGCCGTAGGCGTCGCGGCGAATGACACAGACGATCGCAGTGAACTCCAGCTCGGCGAGCAGTTCGTGCAACGTCGTTACCTTGTCGGCTCGATCCTCGCCTCCGAACGGCCAGTCGCCACGCCTCACGTCGGGCTCGTGAACAATCACCTCGGCAGAGCCAAGCTTCGACGTTTTCCACTCTCGCCATTTCGTATCAAAGGCCGTCCAATCGCTCTCACGCACGATGACCGCAGCCAATGCGAACGCCGGAAACGCGTCTGGCGCGAGCGAATGCGAGCCGCACTCATCAAGGAAGACGAGGCTGGCATCTTCCGGTGCAGGATGTCGGCCCGTGGGTCGTCGCCTGGAGACGATTCGCCCACCAACCCGGTCCTGGAGCCTCCTTTGCTCCGTCTGTCCGGCCTCGATCAGTACGTCGATGACTTCCGTTGTTTGACCCGCCTCTGTCTTGAGGGCAGCGGCGCGCCGCAGTAGAGCGATGTACTCGTCCTGTACCTCGAGCTGTTGACGAGCGATCCGGGCCTCTCGGCTCTTCTCGAGGTCCTCGCTCTGCGGCTTCTTCCACATGACGAAGAAGGATGCTACGAAACCTCGGCGCGACCGTCCGAGCCTTTAACCCCCGAGCAGCTCGTCCATGACGCGCTCGGCCTCACGGTGCATGGCCGGAGTGACGTGCGAGTAGACCTCGAGCGTGATCGCGACCGTCGAGTGGCCGAGCATCTCGCTCACGATCTTCGGGTGAACGCCGCGGGTGAGTAGCAGCGTCGCAGCTGAGTGCCGCGCGCTGTGGAACGGCATCGCAGGGACGTGCGCTCGCTAGAGCAGGGCGCGCCAGCTCTTCCAGGTCGTTGTGACCGATAGAGGCCGCCCGTCGAGTCGAGAAAACACGAAGCCGATAGCCCGCCAGGCGGGGTTAGCTTCCGCGCAACAGACCGCGCACCAGCCTTTTGCCCTCGTGCGGCCGAACACGGAGCGGCGCTTCCATACGCCGTGGAAGGCGGCGAGCTGCGGCGTGTCCTGTAGGCTGACTGATGGGTGTGCGCACCTTTGAGGGGGATCCGGCCCTGGGTTTGTACCTGGGCCATCTGATGATGGCCAGCACTCCGGCCGAACGCAAGGAAAGCTGTATGCCGTCGTTTAACAAACTGCACGAATGAACGAGAACATCAATCGCGCACTGGAGCAGTTAGCGGCGGTCGGCCTTCATCCCCGGTTACTCGGAGACGACACTATCGAGCTGCGCCCGGCACCGGCGTCGCCCGAACTTTCCCAGAAAGTCAATGAGATTTTCGAGCATGCAGGTGCGCAAGAGTAGCGGCCATGGGTGTGGGGAGTCGAAGGATCCCGACGTTGGTCTCGGGCCGTTCGTGTGCGTCCGCTCGCTGCGCTCCTGTTCGGCGCCTTGGTTGCCATCCTCAAATTCCGACCTAAGCGCGAGCACGTCTAGCGAGGGTTAGCTCGGGCCCCGGATCAGGTCCTCGGCTCACCCGTGCGCCATCGCTCGCCGGTACTCCCCCAAAGCTGCCCTCGCCGCGGCCAGAGCCTTCTCGATGCGGTTGAAAATGCTTCTAGGTGCACTTCCTCCAAGGCCGATATCGTGCGGGCCAAGGCGGGACTAAATCTTCGGCCAACTCGCTCATTCATGAAGTTTGCCCTGTGGCTGGCAAGCAGCGCGGCTTGGGGCGGAATGTTCGCGTCAAACCGACCGCGTATCGAAGTCGTCCTCGACAAGACCGCGGCTCCCGCGGAAGTGCAAGCTGTCAAGCAGGCCTTTGAGGACGCCGCCCTACTAGCAGAAGTCAGCGCTGACTTTGAGCACGCGTCCGCGACCCCTCCGCCATGGGTGATCTACGTGACTGTCACCACGGCAAGCCTGTTCTTTAGCGGTTTCGTTCCCGCGGCGGGTGCAGATGCATGGAATGGGTTGGGTGACCTCGTGGGGAAACTCTATTGAGCCCGCGACAAAGCCCGGCCTCCCAAGGGGCGGTTGTAATCCGGGTGACAGACGTTCGTGAGCGCCTCGTTTTCGGTGATGGCCTGCCGAACGTGGCCTACCGAGAGATCGTCGCGACTGAGATCGTCGAAACTATGTCTGGCCGGCTCCGATGGGATCCAAAGACGGAGACCTGGCGCGATGCGTTCGACATTGACACTTGACCCCTACAGGAGCGCAGATCAGTGCGTTTCCATGCGCGTCTGTGCGCGCTTGCCGAATACAGACCGCTGGTTTTGATCATAGCCGCGACGGGTTCGAAGCTCGTCTCCCGCTCCATACCTCCGTATTCGAACTTCTTAGGCTCGACAAAGATCAGTCCGAACGGGTCCTGATACTCGACTCCCTCGATCTTCCCGTTTCGCACCCGAACCTCTTTGAACATCACTGCGTTGAACAGCCCGCGTCTCGCCGGCTTCGATCGCAGATAGGTTGCAGCGCAGTTGCCGGCCAGGCGGATCGCCCTATCAACGACCTCCTGGCCCTCTTTCAGTGTCGCTGTCCCTTTGGTCAGACGCGCAGTCACTGACTGCGTCTCCTTAGTAAGCCTGTCTTGCTCCCCACGCAGGGTCTCGACGTCGATGTCTTCCTGCGATCCTGTTGAGTCAGCTATGAG
>VBII01000159.1 GCA_005887735.1 Chloroflexota bacterium | reverse complement strand
GGTCGCCGGCACGTGGACCCACACGCTTGCCGCCAAGAACCTCCGAATTACGGTCGAGCCTTTCCACGGGCTGACCTCAGTGGTGAAGGCCGGGATCCGGCTTCGGGCCGACGAGCTGGCTCAGTCGCTAGGCGCTACGAAGACCGAGCTGAAGATCGCTTACGGCGCCAAGCCAGGCTAGGACGCGCGGGATACCGTCTTGACGACGCGAAGATTCGCCTCGCGCTGCCGGAGCCTGCGCGTTCGCTTCCATCGCTCCATCCACAGCGATGCCGACCAGTACACGATCACCACGACCGCCATCACCGCCTGAACCGTGGCGACGGTGAAGAAAGCGGCCTCGATCCCATAGCCGTTGCGCCGCAGTCCGACGGCGAAGAGCCCCGCGGCGACTCCGAGCACGGGACGCACCGACCACGATTCGGGCAGCAGCCTCCGGTCGGCCAGGAGAAGACCGGCGACGAACCACATCGGCCCGCTGTCCAGCTGGAACAGGGGATCCCAGTGGAAGGTGTAGATAGCGAGGCCTGCCCCCGCGAGGAACGCGACCAGCACGACCAGGCTCACCCGGCGCGCGTAGGCGAGCCAGGCAATCCCAACCGCCACCGCCAGCATTGAGGTGGCGAACACGGGGCCGGGGACGTTGCCGACGTAAAGGCGAATGGGGTCGATCGGCGCCGAGGCTGGACTGAAGAATCGAAACCACGTCGCGATCGGGTCACCGA
The DNA here is from genome assembly GCA_005887735.1 of Chloroflexota bacterium. Lineage (GTDB taxonomy): Bacteria > Chloroflexota > Dormibacteria > Dormibacterales > Dormibacteraceae > 40CM-4-65-16. The sequence continues at coordinate 4,334 of VBII01000159.1, read as the reverse complement.
ATGCCGCGCCGTTGGCGGGATTGAGATAAACCGAAGGTCCCTCTCGGGTCAGCAGGGCGACCGCGGCGTAGGCGAGCAGACCCATCTGGGCTCGGATCGCCGGGATGTAGCGAGCACGCAAGAGCTCGAGGACAACCGCGAGCACCGCGATCTCGGCGACCAGCACCAGGCTCGCTCCCGCACCGATCAACGCGACACTGAAGATCGCCGCGATCAACGGGCTTGCACCCGGGTGTGGAAATTGATGGCGCCACAACCAGTGGGCCACGATCAGCCCGACGGCTCCCGCGGCCACCGCGATCCCGAGCATCTCGGCCGCGGGCAGCCTGAAGATGATCAGTCCGGCCACCACCGTGGGCAAGAGGGCGATTCCCGTGACGAGGTTGTCGGGGAGGGAGGAAGGTTTGAAGGCAGCCCGGTCGAGCCAGGCCCCCGCGCGCGCCAGCACGTTCGGATTGTAGGCAAAGAGCCCCCCGGCTGATCTCCGGTAGGGGTGGGGCCAGGCGGCCGTGGGTGATAATCGGCAGGCTCGTGACGCTTCCTGGCCAACGTCTCGCTGCGACCTTCGGGGCGCTGTGGGTCCTCGCAATCGCCACCGTGAGCGCCTTCGCGGATACGGTGCCGGACGCTACGTGGGTCGCGATCAAACCGCTGCCCCATCAGTCCCGCTCGGCCGTGTTCGCGCTGGCGGTCGACCCCGCGAACAACCAGTTCATCCTGGCCGGCAACTCGGAAGGCTCGCTCCTGAGGAGCACGACCGGTGGGTCCAGCTGGACGACGGTGCACTCGGGCAAGGCAACGTTGACCACCGTCGCCTACAGCTCCTACGCCTCGGGTCTGGTGCTGGCGGGGACCCGAGGGTCGGGCGCGCTCGTCAGCCGGGACGGCGGCGGCACATGGTCCTCCGCACAGGGCCTGGAGGGCCGCACAGTGCGGGTGTTCGCTTTCGCCCTCACTCTGGTGGCCGCCGGCACTGACCGCGGCGTCTACGTGAGCCCTGACGGCGTCAGCTGGAGCCCATCCGGGCTCGGCGACAGGAGCATCGACGCTCTGGCGGTCGAAGCCATTCACGCTCCCGTCCGCCTGGTGGCGGGCACCGACTCCCAGGCGTCGACCGGTACGCTGCCCCTCTACCAGAGCGTCGATGGGGCGGCTTCGTGGACTCCGTTCAGTCCTCCGATCAGCGGCAACATCGTGGTCAAGATTGCGGCGGGCCCGCTGCCCCCGACAGGCAACGTACGGCCCCTGGTGGTCGGCACGAACACCGGTCTGTTCGAATCGAAGGACAACGGCTCGACGTTCACTCCGCTCAGCGGAGGTGCGCTGATGCCGACCACCGACTACACCCAGGTGACCTTCATCACCGACCACTTCGACCATTTCTATGTCGCGAGCGACGGTGGAGGATCAAAGTCCGGAGGACTCTGGCGGACGAATGACGGGGGTCAGAACTTTGCATCGCTCCGACCGCCCGAGGCATCGGTTACCGCGCTCGCGGTGTCCAGCGATGAGGCGCCCACCCTGTACGTCGCTACGTTCCAACCCTCGACTCATGTCGCCTCGCTGTGGGCGCTTCACGACACGGGAGCGACGCCACAAGGTCCCGCGGCGAATGAGTCGCCGGCCGCCAGCGGCAGTCGCCCCGCGCATTCGGGCGGCGACTCCGTCATCAGCCAGATCCTCGCCGCGCCTCAGCTTCCGTATGTCGGTCTAGGCCTTGGCGCCCTGGCAGTCATCCTGACCGCTGTCGTCGCCCACCTGCGCAGCCGTTACAGGTAACGGGTCCTCGCGAGGTCCAGGGCGTCGCCTCCGACTTCGTAGGGATTGAGGCCGCTAGACTCGGCCTGGTTGACCACACCTCACGAGCGCCTGCGCGAGCTCGGCATCACATTGCCTCCGCCGCCACGCGCCGCGGCCTCATACGTGCAGACACGCTTGGCGTCGATCGGCAACGGCCGATCCCTGATCTACGTTGCCGGCCAGATATCGCGAGAAGGCGACGAGGTGTTGACCGGTCGCTGCCCCGACCACGTTTCGGTCGAAGAGGCGACGCGGCGGGCAGGGTTGTGTGCTCTCAGCATCCTGTCGCAGATCGAAGCCGCAGTCGGGCTTGACACCGTCTTCGAGGTCACCCAGCTCATCGGCTTTGTGCTTTCGGCCGAGGGCTTTGGCGACCAGCCAAAGGTGATGAACGGGGCTTCGGACCTCCTGGTCGAGGTGCTCGGTGCAGCGGGAAAGCACACTCGCGCGGCGCTGGGGACCAACGCGCTGCCCTTTTCGGCGACGGTCGAGGTCGCGGCTGTGGCGGTTGTCAGCACCGGCTGAACGGTGCGTCGAGTGATGCGGCGCCCGGGCGCCCTGCTCGTCGGCAGCCTCATTTATCTCTCGGTCATCTTCGGCGTGATGCTCTGGCGCGGCATCTCGATCGAGCCCGAGTGGGTTGTGCTGTCGTTGCTCGTGATCGCGATAGCGATGGGACGAGGTTTGAGCTTCATCGCGGACTGGGGACCGTTCGTCCTCCTCTTCTTCGCCTATGAGGCGATGAGGGGGTTCGCCGCGAAGACCGGCTTCGCGCCGCACGACCTGTCGGGGCTCGAGCAGGCCGTCTTCGCGGGAATGTTGCCGACGCGGACTGTCCAGCACGCCTTCTACCACGTCGAAACCGTGAGCCCTCAGGACGTGATCGCGATGTTCTTCTACTTCATGCACTTCCCGCTGCCGATCCTGGTCGGGTTCGTCTTCTGGCTGCGCAGCCGCGAGCACTATCAACGCTTTATCGCCGCGTTGCTCCTGATGGCCTTCCTTGCGTTCGTCACCTACCTGTTCTGGCCGTCAGCGCCACCCTGGTACCAGTTCCAGGAGGGCCGGGTGTCCGGTCCGCTGGTGGTCCACAAGATCCTCAACGAGACAGTCGACAAATTCTGGGGAGCCAACTACTTCGTGTCGCCGCTGTACTCGCACCTAAATCCAAACCAGTTCGCTGCGTTTCCCTCGCTCCATGCCGCGTTCCCCGCACTTGCCGCCGTGTACGCATGGAGCCGGTATCGCGCGCTGGCGATCGGGCTGGTCTTCTGGACCACGGCCGTGCTGCTGTCGATCGTGTATCTCGGTGAGCACTATGTGATCGACGCGCTCGACGGATTTCTCTACGTTGCGGTCGCGACGCTACTGGTCGAGGCCTTCGTCCGGTGGCGCAGGAGGCGCCTTACGCCTGCCAGACCTTCCGCATGATGCTGCGCGCGAGCTTGTCGGGATCGTGGTGGGATGGGATCTTCACGTTGACCACGTCTGTCGCGATGAATCGGACCTCGGGATGGCGCGCGGTGTCCAGCGGCCTGAAGACCACCGATGCCTGGCCGCCGGTCGGCGGATACGAGTTGTTCGAGTTGACCAGCACGAAGTCGAACAGGTTCGCCCCGACATGCTCCCGGATGACGCGCAGGTAATCGTCCACCCCGAAGCCTTCGGTCTCGCCGGGTTGTGCGGCGAGGTTGCAGATGTAGAGCTTCAGCGCCGGAGAGGCTTTGATCGCCTCCACCATTCCTTCGACCAGCAGGTTGGGGAGGATGGACGTGTACAGCGAACCGGGCCCGACGATGATCAGCTCGGCGCTCAGGATCGCCTGCGCCGCTTCGGGGTTGACCTGCACGCCGTCCGGCTTGAGGAACACGTGGCTGATCGGTGAGTTCTGCTTGGGGATCTTCGACTCGCCCTCGACCGTGCTTCCGTTGATCGAGGCGACCAGCGTGACGTCCTGCAGCGTCGAGGGCACGATCGTGCCCTTGACCGCGAGCACCTTTCCCGACTCGCGGAGGGCTTGCTCGAAATTTCCGGTGATGTCGGCCATCGCCATGATGAACAGGTTTCCGAAAGCGTGGCCGTCGAGCGAACCTTCCTTGAAACGGTGATCGAAGAGCTGCTTCATCAACGGCTCTGCATCGGCCAGAGCGATCAGGCACTGCCGGAAGTCGCCGGGGGGAAGGATTCGGTATTCGTCGCGCAACCGTCCGGAGGATCCGCCGTCGTCGGCGACGGTGACGATCGCCGAAAGGTTTGACGTGTAAGTCTTCAAGCCGCGAAGCAGCGAGCTCAAGCCGGTTCCTCCGCCGATCGCCACCACGCGGGGCCCGCGTCCGCGAAGACGGAATGCATGGATGACCTCGACCACGCTGGCCGTGCTGTTGCCTGGCAGGAACGGACCAAGGACGGACTGGGTCAGCTTCAGGTAGCTGAGGACGAGCAGTCCCACGCCGACCAGCAGAAAGATGAATGCGCGCACGACATATGGCAGAGGCTGCAACGTGATGTAGAAGAAAATGCCGGGCAGGCGCGCG
>VBII01000015.1 GCA_005887735.1 Chloroflexota bacterium | reverse complement strand
GGGATTCGAGCTCAGGTTGATCGTGAATCCAAAGTAGGGGTTGCCGACCTTGTCGAGCGTGAAGCCGACGAAGGGAGTCGATGAGTCATGTCCGAAACCCGCGTCAAATGCCTGCTGCGGCGTCCAGGTCGTCCCGCCGTCATCGGAGTAGGAGATCCACATCGTGTGGAATGACTGCAGCATCGTGACGTTGCACCCGGTCGCGTTCTGAGCGAGGTCGGCGGCGATCCAGGCGACGAAGATCCGCCCGGCGTGCGGCGTGCCTGGAGGCGCGATCCCAACGCCGGCCGGGACCGTGTTGCAGAACGTATAACCCTGGGCGACGAGCGTGCCGGTCACCGCTCCAGGAGTCACGGCAGGGCTGGCCAACACCTCCTGCGGCGCACCAAACGTCGCGCCGCCGTCATGCGAGATGTTCACCCAGATCTGGCTCGGGCCGTAGAAGTCGTGGTACATCAAGACAACCTCGGCCTCCGAGGTCAATGTATGCGGCGGCAGGATGGACGCGGCGACCCAGTCTCGGTCCACGCCGAATGGGCTGCAGCTGGTGCCGCATTGCGGGATGGCGCCTGCGCCATGAGCCCACGAGCTGCCGTGGTCGACCGACTTCCAGACGTCCGCCTGCAGCGGGGCAGCGCCGCCCTGGCTGCCGGCGAGGTTGCAGAGGTAGACCGCGTTCTGCTGGTCGGTCGCGAGGCAGTCATCGCCGCTGCTCGGATCGGCTGTCGTGACCTGTTGCCAGGTCGAGCCGTGGTCTACCGACGTGTATGTGATCGTGCCGCCGCTGGGCGTCGTGTCGTAAAGCCGGCCCGCGTTATCCGACACGATCGACGGTTCGCCGCCGTACGCGCCGACGTTGGAGACGGCGTAGCCGGGCGGGTTGGCCGCCAGAACCCCCGGTGAGAGACCCACGGCCGCGGCCACGACGGCCGCAAGACCAGGCGCAGCGACGAACCTGACTATTCGCATTTTCCGCACCCCCCGAAAATTCGGGTCCTGCTGGACCCGCACAGCCGTCATCAACGTATCACGAGGCGAGGCACGTTCAGGGTTTGCGCCAGAGCAGGGTTATCGAATGGAGATGGAGGTTGTGGTTCCAGGCCGTCGAGTGGCTAAACGTGTGCCCTGATGCCCAGCTCGTCGATGTGCTCGAGAAGGTCCCGAGGATCGTCATACACGCGATATGCGCCCGCGGTCTCCAGCTCCTCGCGCCCATAGCCTCCGGAAAGCACGCCGATGCCGAGCGCGTTGGCTCGCTGCGCGGCCAACAGGTCCCAGACGCTGTCGCCGACGACAAAGCTCTCGCTGATCGGCCGGCTAAGCGCCTCCGCCGCGGCGAGAAACAGGTCGGGGTTCGGTTTCGCGTACTGCACGTGGTCGCGGGTGATGATGGGGACCCCGGGAGGAATCTCGAGCAATCTCAGCGACGTCTTGGCCGTGGCCTCGCTGCTGCTGGTGGCGATCGCCCAGGGCACCCCCGCGTCGGTGAGGAGCTTGAGCAACGCCTCGGCGCCGGGGAGCGGCCTGACCTCCGAGATCCGGCGGCGGTATCCCTCTTCGTGAAGGGCGCGCAGGCGATCGGCTTCGGCCGCGCTCAGCTCCCGTCCCGTCTCGCGCACGAGCGCGCGCAGGAACAGCCCGCCACTCATTCCGATGCGGCGGTGGATGCGCCAGATCGAGAGCGGAATGCCCGCCGCCTCGAGCGCTTCCTTCCACGCAGTGACGTGCTGATAGACGCTGTCGATGAGGGTCCCGTCCAGATCGAAAAGCACGGCGGGCCGGTCCGTGTGGACGCGTGACGAGCTCTCGCGAGGGCGGGGCGCGGGTCGCATTCGCTAACTGTAGACTCGCTTCACGTGACCCCCAGCATCCGGCTCGGGCGGTTGTTTGGAATCGAGATCGGCGCCAACTGGAGCCTGATCATCATCTTCGCCCTGGTGACCTGGACGGTAGCCACCGCGGTGCTTCCAACGGACGTTCCCGGCCAGAGCCCTCTCGTTTACTGGCTAACTGCGGGTGTCGGCGCCATTCTCTTTTACGTCTGCCTGCTTGCCCACGAGTTCTCGCACGCGCTGGTCGCGCGAAGCCACGGCGTCAAGGTCGAGGGCATCACCCTGTGGCTCTTCGGCGGCGTGTCGAGGCTCGAAGGCGAGCCGGCCAGCGCGCGTTCGGAGGCGTTGATCGCGGGAGTTGGCCCGTTGACGAGCTTTGTGGTCGCTGCCCTCGCTTTCGGCATCGCGTACGCAACCCAGGGCAACGCGCTGGTCTCGGACCTCTTCGTCTGGCTCACGTTCGTTAACGTGGCACTGGGCCTGTTCAACCTAGTGCCAGCATTTCCTCTGGACGGCGGCAGGCTGTTGAGCTCGTTGCTGTGGTGGCGATCCGGCAGCCGGCGGCGCGGGGTCCACAACGCGGTCCGGGTGGGCAGGGTATTCGCCTACCTCATGATCGCGGCCGGCGTGCTCGAGCTTTTCTTCGGCCAGGTCGCGAATGGGCTGTGGATTGCGTTCATCGGCTGGTTCCTTCTTTCGGCGGCCGCCTCAGAAGAAGCCGGCTCGAACATCCGGGCTTTGCTGCGTTCAGTCCCGGTCTCGGCGGCCATGCGATCGCCGGTCGTCACGCTGCCCGACTGGGTCACCGTCGAGCAGTTCCTCGAGTCGGTGGCGCCGCACCACAGCTTCACCACATATCCAATCCATGAACCTTCGGGGAAGCTGACCGGCGTGGTCCGCCTCTCAGACCTGGTGCGTCTGCCCGCGCCGGATCGCGCCACGAAGCACCTCATCGATGTGGCTCGACCGATAGCGGATGTTCCGGTGACCAATCCCCGTGAAGATCTGTCGGCCCTCATCCAGCGCATTGGCGCCGGGCTCGAGCAACGCGTTTTGGTTTTTGACAGGGGCGAGCTGGTCGGCATCGTCTCGCCGGCCGACGTCGCGCGTGTGCTGGCCCTCAGGCAGTCACTGACGGCCACGCCAAAGGCCTAGCTCTATTTCTTATCGTTCGGCTTGCGCACCGCTTTCTCGATCTCATCGCTGAGGTCGCGAAACGTCTCGGCGATCGCCATGCCAAACGAGCGCGCGGTCTCCTTCGTCTTGGTACGCACCTCCGGATCGCGGGTTGCCGTCTCGAGCGACCTGAACACCGCGTCAGCGGCCTGACGGAGCTGGTCTAGCGAGCGGTTCAGCTCGGCCGGGTTCCTCTCGTCGCCCGCGCTGCGGTAGTGGCGCTTCAGCTCACCGGCGAGCCCCTGGATGTCTGACTCGAATCGGTCCCAGGCTTTCTTGTTTCCCTCGTACGCCATCGGTGGTCCTCCTCTGGTCCGGGTAGCGACGACTAAAGGATGACTGTGCCGGCATCCGGCGTGAAGTGCCCTCGTCCCAGCCGCCGACACGGTTTGACTCGTTTGCTTGTTGGAGCCCTTCTGGTTTCGGCAGCGATCGCCGCAATCGCTATGTTGCTGGCATTGGCCTTCATGCCGGGAGGTGCGGCCGGCACCGCGGGCCAAAAGACGGCTGAGATCCAGGAGGTTGCATGACGGCTGGCGTGCGTGAACGCAAGAAGCTGAAGACCCGAGCCGCAATCCAGAAAGAGGCGATAAACCTGTTTCTCGAACGGGGCTTCGACGCGACCACGATCGAGGACATCGCCGAGGCAGCCGATTTCCACTGAGCAAGGAATCCGCCGGGCTCTTGCTTTATCGGTTCGTCGACGGCGAGCCGGAGGTCCTGCTCGTGCACCCGGGTGGACCGTTCTGGAAGCGCCGCGACGAGGGCGCCTGGTCGATTCCGAAGGGCGAGGTCGAGCCGGGCGAGACGCGCGAGGACGTCGCGCGGCGGGAGTTCGCGGAAGAGCTCGGCCAGCCGGCGCCTGAGGTTGAGCTGACTCCGCTCGGCTCGGTGCGCCAGGCGGGCGGAAAGGTCGTGCACGCGTGGGCGGCTCGCGGCGATCTCGACGTCTCAGGGGTGAACAGCGCCACATTCGCCGTGGAGTGGCCGCCGAAGTCGGGCCGGATGCAGGATTTTCCGGAGGTCGACCGGGCCGTGTGGTTTGGCCTCACCGAGGCACGGCGCAAGATCCTGCCGGCGCAGAGTGTGTTCCTCGACCGCCTCATCACGTTGCACCGCCACGAATAAAGGCCAGGCAGGTTCGGTTCCTCAGTACGTATCGCCGAGGAAGCATGGTTCATAGATTTGGTGACGAGATGAGCACGATACGAATCGAGGCTGAAGGTCCCGGCGGAATGTTGCAGGTCTACGAGTGGTTCACGCGGCACCGCGGAAGCATCGTTGAGCTCGATCGCAGCCGGAGGCTCGGGTTCGGAATCCCGATCGTCGGCGCTCGCGCCGTGATCGTCGCCGTCACACTGCAAGATGAACGCCAACCGAGACCCCAGCTGGGCGGCGTGGTCCGCGCCATCTCGAATAGCACGGATCTGGGGCCGGTCCGCTTGGTCTTCGAAGGACGTTCGCCGATTGGCATGCCACCAGACGAAGCCGAGGCCCTCGCCACGGAAATCCTGGACATCGTTTCGAAGCGGATGATCGCCGGCGAACTGGTCGAGAGGGTCGCGTAGCTCGGCCGGCGAGATTCACCGTCAAGTCAACGCGGCGCGTGCGTTTACACAGGTATGGCCTTGACCAAGGCAAGCCTTGAGTCGGTCGACGTAGGTTCGGCGCCGATCGACCGCTACCGGGAGCTCATGGGCCCCGAAGGGTGGGGCCCTTTCGAGCTCTCCATGCGCGAGTTTGCGGACCAGATGCGCGGACGAACCCTCTGGAACGTCAACTCGACATCGCGGGGCGGCGGGGTGGCGGAGCTCCTGGCCGCCCTGATTCCGTACGACCGCGGTGCGGGCATCGACGAGCGGTGGCTGGTGATCCAAGGTTCTCCAGAGTTCTTTGCCATCACGAAAAAGATCCATATGCTGCTGCACGGCGTCGCGCCGGACGGCTCAGAAATCACGGCTGCCGAGCTACGCCAGTACGAGCAGGTCATGGCGCGCAACGCCACGGGCCTGCTCGAGCAGATCAAGCCGGACGACGTTGTGCTGCTCCACGATCCGCAAACCGCGGGCCTGGTCGCCCCTCTGAGCTCTCGTGGCGTCGCCGTCATCTGGCGCTCGCATGTCGGCGTGGATCAGCCGAACGAGATGGTGCGCAACGCGTGGAAGTTTCTTACCCCGTACATGAACGGCGCCTCGGCTTTCGTCTTCTCGCGCCGAGCATACGTGTGGGATGGACCGGATGGTTCGCGCATCCACATCATCGCCCCGTGCATCGATCCGTTCACGACCAAAAACCGGGACCTCGCTCCCGATGAGGTGGCGCGAATCCTGGTCGCGGGCGGTGCCCTGCGCGGAACGGACGGTGAGCCGACGTTCTTGCGACAGGACGGCAGCAAAGGGCGCGTGATGCACAGAGCAACGACCAGCGGGGCGCCTCCGGCCGATGCACGCCTGGTCGTCCAGGTCTCGCGCTGGGACCGGCTCAAAGACCCGATCGGCGTGGCGGAGGCCTTTGCGCGGCACATCGCGCCGAAAACCGATGCGTGGCTGGTGCTGGCGGGTCCGGCCGTCGACTCCGTCGACGACGACCCGGAGCAACCTCAGGTCCTTTCCGATCTGCAGGCCATGCGCGACCGACTGCGTCCGGAGGTCCGCGATCGACTCGTCGTCGCCCAATTGCCGATGCATGACATCGAGGAGAACGCCGCCATCGTCAACGCGCTCCAGCGCCGCGCTGACGTGGTCGTTCAGAAGAGCCTCGCTGAGGGATTCGGCCTGACCGTTGCCGAGGCAATGTGGAAGGCGCGCCCCGTGGTGGCGGGCAGGGTCGGCGGCATCGAGGACCAGGTCGAGGACCAAAAGAGCGGAATCTTGATCGACGACCCCAAAGACCTGGAAGCTTTCGGCTCCGCGGTGGTCGGTCTGCTGCAGGACCGCGAGAAAGCAGGTGCGCTCGGCCGCGAGGCGAGGCTCCGCGTCATCCGGGAGTTCCTTGCACCGCGACACCTGATGCAGCAGGCGCGGCTGGTCACCAGCGTCACCTGACATCGAAGCCGTGGCGATCCGCTTTTTCCGTTCTGAGGAGCTGCCCCGCGACGTCATCTCGCGGGACTTCGTCGGCGAGCACCACGGCGGAGTCGGCGCGTGCGTGCTCTTCGTCGACGCAGGCCCTGGCGAGGGGCCGCGCCTGCACCGGCACCCGTATGTCGAGATCCTGATCGTCCTCGAAGGGATTTCGACCTTCGACGATGGCGAATCGAAGCGCACCGTCGAAGCCGGCGAGATGGCGGTTGTGGAGGCCGGTCAGCCCCACGGATTCGTCAACCCCGGCCCGGGCCGGCTGCGTCAGATCGACGTTCACCTTGCGCCCGCGTTCGACACCGAGTGGTTGGCATAGCCTGATCGGGGATGCCCAAGACCGATCCGCATGACTCTGGCATAGAGGTCGCACGGCGGCGCTCCGAAGAGGCCGGCGAGGCGGCGCGCTCGCCGACCAAGATTGGACACGGCGAGGTTCGGTTCGGGACCGCAAGCTGGACCGATCCGACGATGACCGCACCCGGCGTCTTCTATCCGAAGGGGGCCGACAGCGCCGAGGAACGCCTGCGCTTCTACGCGAGTCAGTTTTCGATGGTCGAGGTCGACTCGACCTATTACGCGCTCCCGAACAAGCGCACCGCAGAGGCCTGGGTGGAGCGCACCCCGAAGGACTTCGTTTTCGACATCAAGGCGCACGCGCTGATGACCGGCCAGCCGACCGAGATCGTTCGCCTGCCCAAGGCGATCAGGGAGGAGCTCCCCTCGGAGCTGAAAGACAAGAAGCGCATCTACCGCAAGGACGTGCCCGGCGAGCTGCTGGACGCCGTCTATCAGCAGTTCCGTGATGCGCTGCAGCCGCTGATCGAGGCGGGCAAGCTCGGCGCGGTATTCGTCCAGTTTCCAAAGTGGGTGTTCCCCTCCAACGAAGCGCGCGAGCTGATCCTCGAGACGCGCCGGCGTCTCGAGCTGCCGATTGCGGTGGAATTCCGGCACGGCAGCTGGTTCAACGAGAAGAACGCAGAGCGCACGGTGCGGTTCCTCCAGGACAACAAGATCCCCTACGTCGCGGTCGATGAGCCGCAGGGCTTCAAGAGCTCGGTCCCGCCGGTCGTGGTGCCGACGAGCGATGAGCTCGCCGTTTTCCGGTTCCACGGCCGCAATGCGGAGAACTGGGAGAAAAAGGACATCCCGCCTTCCGAACGATTTCGGTATCTCTACGACGAGGACGAGCTGGCCGATTGGACACCGAAGATCGCGAGTGTGGCGAAGACGACGCGGCAAACGCATGTCGTCTACAACAACTGTTTCTCGAATTACGGCACGACCAACGCACGCGAGGCGGCGCGACTGCTCGCGGAGATGCAACGCTAGTCGCCCCTGCCGGCACCTCCCCATGAATGGGGAGGTGACTTATTTATCCAGGTATCTTGCGCACCACGCGTTCAGGTCCGCCCCGTCGCGCCACACCTGGGCAACCCGCTCCCGCGCCTTTGCGGTCGCGATCCACGGCTCCAGCGGCCAGCGCTTCCAGTAGATCAGCCGCTTGTGCCGGAGCAAGTCGGCTCGAGGATGGTCCTGGGGGTAAGGCGGCGGCACGCGCTTGAGCTCCTGGCCCTCCACCTCGTAACGCTTCTTGCGCAGTCCCGCGACGATCGACTCCAGCGCCTGGCCCGATCGGTCCGCAGCGATCGCCTCCCGCAGCCGCTTCAGCTGCACGTCGTCGACCATGTAGCGGCCGCCGGCCGCGACCAGTCCTTCGGCGTCCAGCGCGACGTACCCGCCGCGCTCGACGTCGGCATACAGGTTGAGCTTATAGGGCGATTTGTCGGCCGAGAAGCGGATGTCGCGGTTGGGCCGTGACACCCGACGCGTCGGACCGAACTCAGCCTCGAGGTCGGCGAGCAGCGCCAGCATGGGAGCTTTGACGTCGTCTTCATACTGGCGGCGGTGCGCTTCGAAGTAAGCCTTGTTGTTGCTGACTCGAAGGCCGAGAAAAAAACCTTTGAAATCTCCCTTCCAGCCGGTGAACTTCCCCGCCACCCAGGCAGATTAGCGCCCCCGGCCGTCACGCACTGATAAGGAAGAGGCTCCGCGTTATCCCTTTAGGGGATGAGCGCCTTGAACTGGGGCAGGCTGCGCGATCAGTGCCTGGTCGGACTGTCGGTGGTCGCTTTTTTCTGGGTCGCGAGCCAGGTGGTGGGC
>VBII01000157.1 GCA_005887735.1 Chloroflexota bacterium | reverse complement strand
GTGAACGTACCGTCCTACCAGGTCAAGCCGGGTGACGAGGTCAAGGTCAAGCCGTCCAACGGCGTGTTTGACGTGGCGCTCGAGGCGTCGAAGGTGCGCCCGGTGCCCTCATGGCTTTCCTTCAACACGGACGAAAAGTCCGCCAAGATCCTCGCCCGCCCGGAGCGCAACGAGATGGAGTCCGGGGTCGAGGAACAGCTGATCGTCGAGTTCTATTCACGGTAAAGACACGGAGGTATGTAGTCCAAGTTGGCGATTGACACCCAGATGAGCGTCACCCCCCAGGTCCGCAAGCTCGAGACGAGCGCGAACTACGGCAAGTTCGACATCGAGCCGCTGGACCCTGGCTTCGGAACCACACTCGGCAACACGCTGCGCCGCGTGCTGCTCTCTTCGCTTTGGGGCGCCGCGGTGACGTCGATCCAGATCGACGGAGTCGCACACGAGTTCACCGCAATCCCGCACGTGAAGGAAGACGTGACCGAGGTCATCCTCAACCTGAAGAAGCTCTGCCTCAAGGCCTTCACCGATGACCCCATCACGCTGACCCTCGACGTCAAGGGCCCGGCGGAGGTGCACGCCTCGCACATCCAGGCCACCTCCGACGTCGAGATCGTCAACCCCGACCTGTACATCTGCACGCTGGCGGCAAAGGGCCACCTGCGCATGGAGCTGAACGTCGAGAAGGGCAAGGGCTACGTGCCCGCCGAGCGCAACAAGCGCGAGGGCCAGCCCATCGGCGTGATCCCGATCGACGCCATCTTCTCGCCCGTCGAGAAGGCGAACTTCACGGTGGAGAAGACACGTGTCGGCCAGTCGACCGACTATGACCGGCTGATCCTCGAGGTCTGGACCGACGGGACCATGTCGCCGGAAGAGGCCGTGAGCCACGCGGCCGACCTGTTCACGCAGCACCTCAACCTGTTTGTGCGATTCGGGGACTCGATCGAGAAGCACGAGCTGGAGATGCGCGGCGAGAAGACCCCGCAGGGCACCCTGATGAACACGCCGATCGAGGAGCTGGACCTCTCAGTCCGCGCTTTCAACTGCCTCAAGGCAAACGAGATCCAGACCGTCGGCCAGCTTCTGCAGAAGCGCGAGGAAGAGTTGCTCGCGCTGCGCAACTTCGGCCGGAAGTCGCTCGACGAGATCAAGGAAAAGCTCGTCGAGAAGGGATTCATCAAGCCCGAAGAGATGGGCACGGTCCTGCGCGGCTAACGGAGCTACATGCGCCATCAAAAGAGCGGCCGCCGCTTCAACCGGGACACCGACGCACGCAAGGCGCTGATGCGCAACCTGTGCACGTCGCTGCTGGAGAGCGGGCGCATCACCACAACCGAGGCGAAGGCGAAAGAGCTCCGGCGCTGGGTCGAGCGGCTCATCACCACGGCCAAGGACCAGGACGTCAACGCGCGGCGCAAGGTGAGCGAGGACGTTTCCAAGCCCGAGGTGGTGGAGAGGTTGTTCTCGAACCTCATCCCGCGCCTCGCCGAGCGGCCTGGAGGCTACACGCGAATCATCCACAAGGGCCCACGTTTGGGCGACGCGGCGCCGATGGTGATCATCGAACTCGTCGACTAGGGGAGATATCCCCTCTCCCCTCAGGGGAGCAATCAGTTGGCGCGGGTAGCGCGACCTGGACGGGCTTGTCCCGTAGGGTCAGGGAGAGGGGCGTGGCCCCGTGCAGCGGTTAAAAAGTGAATATCAAAGTCGTGCTGGAGTACGACGGGTCGGGTTTTGCCGGCTGGCAGCAGCAGGCGCACGGACGGACCGTGGAGGCTGAGCTGAAGCTGGCGCTGAACTCGATCACGGGCAAGGACGTGGTGGTCTACGCGGCGGGCCGAACCGACGCCGGGGCACATGCGGAAGGCCAGGTCGTGAACTTCCACACCGACGGCCGGATACAGCCGCGGCGCATGCTGGCCGCGCTCAACGCCCGGCTGCCGGAGGACGTGGCGGCCCTGACCGCTGAAGAGGCACCCGACGAGTTTCATGCCCGGTACTCCGCGCGGTGGCGCCGGTATCGCTACCGATACCTCGACCGGCTGTCGCGACCCGCGCTCGAGCGCGGCCGGTGCTGGCACGTCCGGGGGCCGCTCGACGTCGACGCGATGTCGCGGGCGGCGCGGGCGCTGACCGGCAAGCACGACTGGACCACCTACTGCTCGGCCTCGGAGCCGCCCGACGCGAGGACGCGCGAGATGCGCTCCGCGCAGGTCGTGCGGCGGAACGATGTCGTCGAGCTGGAGCTGGTCGCGGAGGGTTTCCTACGAGGCCTGGCGCGCAGCATCGCGGGCGCGCTGGCCGAGGTGGGCCGTGGCAAACGGCCGCCGGAATGGGTGGGAAAGATCCTCCAGGCGCGGGACCGCCGGCAGGCGCCGCGCACCGCCCCCGCGGGCGGGCTGACCTTGATGGAAGTGATTTACTGAGGAGCGCCGGGCGCACAACCAAAGGAAAGATGAGCAAGCAGAAGACGTGGACGGCGAAAGCCGCGGATCTGAAGAGTGACTGGTATGTCGTCGATGCGACAGACCAGGTCCTCGGCCGCCTGGCGTCGGGCGTGGCCGCGATCCTGCGCGGCAAGCACAAGCCGACTTTCACGCCTCACCTGAACAGCGGCGACCACGTGGTGGTCATCAACGCCGCCAAGGTGAAGGTCACCGGCACCAAGCTGAAGACCAAGGAGTACACGCGGTACACGGGCTACCCCGGCGGCCTGCGCAAGCGGACGCTGGAGCGGGCACAGGAGCTCGACCCGACGTTCCCGATCACGACCGCGGTGCGGGGCATGCTGCAGCGCAACACCCTTGGGGCGGATATGCTGAAGCGCCTTCGCGTCTACGCCGGCGCGGAGCACGGCCACATAGCGCAGAAGCCGAAGGCGATCACATTCGATGCAAAGGGGAACTTGAAGGTTGGCTGACACGTTGAACCGCGGCACCGGCCGCAGAAAGAACGCCATCGCGCGGGTGCGCCTGTCACTGGGCGAAGGCCGGGTCACGGTCAACGAAAAGGACCCGCTGGCCTACCTCGGCCGGCGCGTGCTCGAGATGGCCGCCCTGGCACCGCTTCGCGTGACCGGGACGCAGCGCAAGTTCGACATCACCGTCAAGGTTGTGGGCGGAGGCTCGAGCGGGCAGGCCGGCGCGATCGCGCACGGCATCGCCCGCGCCCTGACGCGATATGACCCAGACTTTCGCCCCGCGCTCAAGAAGGCGGGCCTGCTGACCCGTGACGCGCGGATGAAGGAGCGCAAGAAGTACGGACTGAAGCGGGCTCGGAAAGCTCCCCAGTACACAAAGCGCTAACCCGCCGCCTGGACTGGCCCGACTGCCAGAACGCACGTGACCTCGGCGGTCTCCCTCGATCCGGGGGCGTCACCCGCTCGCGGGTCCTGGTTCGTTCCGACAACATCGGCTTCCTGAACGCCGCGGGCCGCGAGGCGATGCGCTCCTACGGCCTGACGACGGTCATCGACCTGCGCAGCGACTCAGAGCTGAATGGAGCTTCGGACGAGCGCTTCCTCCGCGACCCAGACCAGAAGGAAAGGGTTGCCGGCGTCACCTACCTCCACCGCGCCCTGGTCGACGACGCGAGCATGAAGAAGCTGGGCGAAGCCTCGAACATGTTCGATCGCTACCTGGTCATGCTCAACCGGCGGCAGCACGCCTTCTGCGGCATCTTCAACTCGATCGCTGAAGCCGAAGGGGGCCTCCTGTTCCACTGCTTCGCCGGCAAGGACCGCACAGGCCTGGTCGCCGCGATGCTCCTCGAGATGGCAGACGTGCCGCCCGATCAAATCGCGAAAGACTTCGGCGAGACGGACCTCCAGCTGGCCGACCAGTACGAGAAATGGATCAGCGAGGCGGCGCCGGAAAAGCGCGCCGACATGCGCGACGAGCTGCGCTGCCCGCCCGAGCGAATCCTGGGCGTCCTCGACTACCTGCACCAGAAGTGGGGAGGAGTGGCGAGCTACCTCGAGGCATCAGGCATGACCGCCGTGAACATCGACAGGGCCCGCGCGAAACTCGCCTAGCTCTAGTCGCCGTCAGGCG
>VBII01000156.1 GCA_005887735.1 Chloroflexota bacterium | reverse complement strand
CTGGGAGCGGATAAGCGCGAGGTAGTCCTCGAAGTTGACCGGGCAGGGGCCCAGGTATCGCGTCTGGACCGTCGACATCTCCGCCGCCCGCTGGCGGCCCGCGCCCGAGATCGCGTAGTTCATCTTGACCGGGTAGGGCCGGCCCTCCATCCCGGGGTCGTTGGAGACGCCGCGCGTGTCCATCAGCTGGTTCTTCTCGAACTCGTCGATGAGGGGGGAGAAGGTCTCGAAAGGCAGCCCGAGGCGCTGCTCTAGGGCGGCTCCGGTCAGCTGGTCGGCGAAGGCAAGCGTTCGCAGCAAGAGGCTGGCGACCAGGTCACGTCTGACGTGCAGGTCTTCCAGTCGCTTGGGAGCCTCGATCGCCCCGGTAACCATCGGGCGCACATATTACAGTTCGGGCCTCACGTCCAGACCCGGTTTCACGGGCGCAGAGGGAACCGTCCCGGTTCCCTCTACGACGCGGCGCTTCGCGCCGCTAACTCTTTCCGGGTGGTTGGGATTTGCTGAAAGCCACGACACACAGCGATTGGGCGACCCTAGAGGCAAGGTCGCGGCCGGGATGAACCCGGCCGCCAGGGCGGCGCTGGAATCCTATGGTTCGTAATATCGCTGAAACCTTGACGGAGTACGTCGCCCTTGACCTCGAGACCACCGGTCTCGACCCGGCCCGAGACCGAGTCATCGAAATCGGCGCCGTCGCCTTCACGCCGAGCCAGGTCACCTCGACCCTCGAGCAGCTGGTCGATCCCGGGCGGGCCGTGCCCGACACGGTCCTGCGCCTGACGGGCATCAGGCAGGAGGAGCTGCGCGGCGCGGCCAGCCCCGAGGCGGCCCTGGGCCGGCTGGCCGAGTTCGTCCGCGGCCGCCAGCCGGTTGGGCATGGCGCCAGGCTGGACGTCGACTTCCTCGATGCGGCCGGGCTGTGGGACCCCTCGCAGCAGATCCTCGACACGCTGGACATCGCCCGCATCCTGCTGCCCACGGCGGCCAGCCACAGCCTGCCCCTCCTGTCGACCGAGATGGGTTTCAACCAACCCAGGCCGCACCGCGCCCTGGACGACGCGGATGCAACGCGGCAGCTCCTGCTCCGCCTTCGCGAGGAGGCGGGGGGGCTCGACGAAGGCCTGAAGGAGTCGATGCTGGCGCTGGTGGCGCCATACCAGTGGCCGGTGGCGCGCTTCTTCGCCGACGCGCTGACCGCGCCCAGCCCGAACCCCGAACCGCTGCCCGCGTTGCGCGTGGAAGCTGCCCGCCGGGGCCGCTCCGCTGCGGCGCCGCCCGAGGATCCGGGAGCGGTCGCCGCCCTCCTTGGACCCGAAGGTCCGCTGGCCGGCCTCCTGCCCGGCTACGAGCATCGCGAGTCGCAGATGCAGATGCTGCTCGCGGTCGGACAGATCCAGTCGCGCGGCGGAACACTGGTGGTCGAAGCCGGCACCGGGACAGGCAAGAGCCTCGCCTACCTGGTGCCCTCGATCGCACGCTCCGTCCGGCACCACGAACGCGTCGTGGTTTCGACCAACACGCACACGCTGCAGGAGCAGTTGATGAGCAAGGACCTGCCCAGCCTGCGCGAGTGGCTCCCGTGGGACTTCAAGGCGGTCCTGCTCAAGGGACGCTCGAACTACGTCTCGCTTCGCCGGTGGCGCCGCTACCTGGTCGAGCCGTGCAACGACTCGGATGAGCTGATGTTCAAGCTCAAGGTCCTCATGTGGCTGCACACGACCGAAAGCGGCGATCGTTCCGAGCTGCGCCTGTACGGCAAAGAAGAGGTGTTGTGGAACCGAATCGCGAGCGACCCTCTCGACTGCGTCGGCATTCATTGCACCAAGGAGGACTGCTACGTCCATCGCGCGCGGGCCGAGGCGGAAACGGCCGACCTCGTGGTGGTCAACCACTCGCTCCTACTGGCCGATGCCGAGGTGGGAGGAGGCCTCCTGCCCGAGTACGACCACCTCGTCATCGACGAGGCCCATCACCTCGAGGAGGCGGCGACCCGCGGACTCCGCCAGGAAGCCGACGGGCCGGGGCTGCTGGCGCTGCTCGACCGCTTGGCGGGTGGCTTGCTGCCGGACCTGGAGCGGCAACCGCACCTCGGCGCTTCGGGCAGCGCGTTCGCCGGCGCCGCTCCCCAGGCGGTTTCGGCCGCAGAGCGCGTGCGCGAGCTCTTCCGGCTGGCCGACTCGTGGGTCGCCGCGCGCCTGGGCGAAGCGGAGCGGAGGGAGGAATCCCTGCGCATCACCCCGGCGCTCCGCGGGGATGACGGCTGGTCCGACATCCGCATCGCCGGGGAGAACACGGTGACGACGCTGGCCGCACTCGACGTCAACTTGCGCAAGGCCGTGGGCGGCGTGCGCGAGTGGCTGGGCGGGGATGAGCCGGACCAGGGCATCCGCGAGCTCGAGATGATTCGCGGACGCCTCGAGAGTGCGACTGTTCTGCTCGATGAGGCTTTGCTGCGGCCCGATTCGAACCGGGTCTACTGGTTCAGCCAGGTATCTCGCGCCGAAAACCTTCTGCTGCGTGCCGCGCCGATCAACGTGGGCTCGCTGCTGCGATCGCGCGTGTACGCGGAGCGGCGCTCGACGGTTTTCACCTCAGCGACGCTCGCGGTCGGTGGCACGTTCGACTACTTCAGCTCGCGCGTCGGTCTGGGTCCGGAGATCGAGGAGATGATCCTTCCGTCCCATTTCGATTTCTATCACCAGGCGTTGGTATGCCTGCCCACCGACCTTCCGCCGCCAGAGCATGAATCGTTTGACATGGCGGTGGAGGAGCTCGTCGCTGAGGTCGCGCGACAGGTGGGTGGGCGCACCCTCGTCCTCTTCACCTCTCATCGCCAGCTGCGCGACGTGCACACCGCGCTCAAGCAGCGCGTGGACCTCGACGAGGTTCTCATCCTCGGCCAGGGCATCGACGGCCAGCGCAGGCAGCTGCTCAAAACGTTTGAGGAAGCGGATCGCCCGCTCCTGCTTGGCACCTCTAGCTTCTGGGAGGGCATCGACATCCCGGGCGAGCGGCTCAGCTGCGTGATCATGGTCAGGCTGCCGTTTCCGGTGCCCACCGATCCCGTGTACGCCGCGCGCGCCGAGCAGGTCCGCGATCCGTTTGCGCAGCTCGCGCTCCCGCAGGCGGCGCTGCGGCTCAAGCAGGGTTTCGGCAGGTTGATCCGGCGCTCGACGGACCGGGGCGCGGTGGTCATCCTCGACAACCGAATCCTCGGCCGCGACTACGGCAAGGCGTTCCTCGACATCCTGCCACCAGCCTCGCGCTACGTCGGCCCAGGCTCCCAAGTAGCCGACCGCGTCAGCACCTGGCTAGAGGGAGTGTGAGCAAGCTATTTGTTGTTGCCACGCCGATCGGCAACCTCGAGGACGTGAGCGCCCGCGCACTCCGTGTCTTGGCCGAGGTCTCAACGATCGCCGCCGAGGACACCCGAGTGACATCCCGACTTCTCGCGCGCCACGCGATCCGCAAGCCCCTGATCAGCTACCGCGCACCGGTCGAGCGGCGCGGCTTACCGCGTGTGATGGCGGCCCTGGACGAAGGCGACGTGGCCCTGGTCAGCGACGCCGGCACGCCGACGCTTTCCGACCCAGGCCAGGCGCTGGTCACGGCGGCCTGGGCGGGCGGCCATACGGTGGTACCGATCCCCGGACCCAGTTCGATCACCGCGGCGCTCTCGATCGCTGGATACGGTGGGACAGGTTTTACGTTTCTCGGCTACCTACCCCGCAAGCCCGGCGAGATGCGGCGCCTCCTTGAATCGTTGCGTGACGACCCTCGGCCTGCGGTCGCTTTCGAGTCCCCGTTTCGAATCCAGAAATCTCTCGGGCTCATCGCGGAATCGCTGCCCGACCGCGCTGTCACCGTCACGCGCGAGCTGACCAAGGTGCACGAGGAGGTGGTGCGCGGAACGGCGTCGGAGGTGCTCGCCGCGCTGGGCGAACGGGCGCGCGGCGAGTTCACGCTTGTGATCAGCGGCCAGGATCGATCCCGCCGGACGTGACTACGTGCGTCTTGCGCAAAACGTACCTTTGACGGCAAATCCAAACGACCTTTTTGCGCAAAACGTGCGGGATACTGTCCCCCAGGTGACTGATCGCAGAACAGTCCTCATCGCTCCCGCGTGGCCCTACGCAAATGGGCCGCGACACATAGGCCACGTCGTCGGGTTCGCCGTGCCGGGCGACGTGCTGGCGCGCTTCTGGCGGCTGCGCGGCGCACGTGTCTTGATGGCGAGCGGCACGGACGAGCACGGCACGCCGATCACCTACGAGGCGGACAAGAATGGAATTCCGCCAAAGGAGTTCGCCGACCGCAACAGCGCCCTGATCGTCGACGACCTCGTGCGCCTCGGCATGACCTACGACATCTTCACGCGCACCACGACGGACAACCACTACCGGGTGACGCAGGACCTGTTCCTCAAGCTCTTCGAGAAGGGCTACCTCGTCAAGAAAAAGCAGATGGGCGCGTTCGATCCCGCGACCGGCCGCACGCTGCCCGACCGGTACATCGAAGGCAAGTGTCCGATCTGCGGTTACCCCGACGCGCGCGGAGACCAATGCGACAACTGCGGCAACCAGCTCGATCCGGCGGACTTGATCAATCCGCATCAGCGCGGGAGCGACGCGCCCGTCGAGTTCCGCGAGACCGAGCACCTCTTCTTCGACCTGCCCGCATTCGGTGAGCAGCTGAAGGGATGGATCGAGCAGCACGACAACTGGCGGCCCAACGTCCGCAAGTACTCGCTCGAGTATGTACGCAACCTGAAGCCGCGCGCCATAACGCGCGACCTCGACTGGGGCGTCCCCGTGCCGCTGCCGGGCTGGGAGGACAACCCGAGCAAGAAGATCTACGTCTGGTTCGATGCCGTGATCGGCTATCTGTCCGCGTCGATCGAGTGGGCGATCAACAGCGGCAAACCTGAGGCCTGGAAGGAATGGTGGGAGAACCCGGAATCACGGCACTACTACACGATGGGCAAGGACAACATCACGTTCCACACCGTGATGTGGCCGGCGATCCTGATGGGCGCCGGGGATCTACACCTGCCGGACGACATCGTCGCCAGCGAGTTCCTGCACATGGAAGGCCGCAAGTTCTCCACGAGCAGGGGCCAGGTGATCTACGTGAAGGACGTGCTCGACCGCTACGACCCCGACGCGCTGCGCTACTACCTGATGATCGCGGGTCCGGAGAACCAGGACACCGATTTCACCTGGGCCGAATTCGTCCGGCGCAACAACGACGAGCTGGTTGCGACCTGGGGCAACCTCGTCCATCGCACGCTCGTCAACGTCAACCGCAACTTCGGTGCGGTGCCGCAGCCCGGGAACCTCAGCGGCATCGACGGATCGCTGATCAAGGAGGTCGAGGCCGGCCTCGACGAGGTGGCAAAGCAGCTCCAGGAGGCTCGTTTCCAGAATGCGTTGAAGGTGGCGCTGGGGATTGCGGCCAGGGTCAACGTCTATCTCGGCACCGAGCAGCCGTGGCACACGATCAAGACCGACCGCGAGCGCGCCGGCACCGTGCTGTACGTCGCCCTCCGCTGCGTCGACAACCTCAAGACGATGCTCACCCCATTTCTGCCCTTTTCATCGCAGCGGCTGCACAACCTGCTCGGGTACGACGACGAAATCGCTCCACAGCCGCAGGTGAAAGATCTGGGCTCGCACCGAATCATCACGGGCGAGTACGCGGCCGACGATCGGTGGCGGACCTCCGAGCTGGAGCCCGGTCGCAAGCTGCCCACGCCCCAACCTCTCTTTAAGCGGCTCGACGACGTCGTGGAGGACTAGGCCGATCTTCGTCGACACGCACCTCCACCTGGAGGAGCTCGGTGAGGCCACACCGGTGGTGGAGCAGTCCGTGGCGGCGGGAGTGACCCGCCTGATCGCCGTCGGAGTGGATCTCGACCGCAGCGCAAACGCGGTTTCGCTTTCGCACGCTTACGAGGAGGTCTGGGCCGGCGTCGGGCATCATCCGCTGGAGCTCCCCGAGCCGGACCTTGGCGCGATGCGCCGGCTCGCGGAGGACGAGATGGTCGTCGCGATTGGAGAGATTGGCCTCGATTTCGAGCACATCGGCGGACCGCATCACGACCTGCAGGTGCGGCGGTTGGACGAGCTTTTCAGGCTCGCGACCGAGCTCGACCTTCCCGTATCCATCCACAATCGGGGCGCGTCGACGGAGCTGTTGACAACGATCTCGAAACATTCGGGGATTCGCGGCGTCATGCATTACTTCGCGCTGGATTGGGACTGGGCTCAACGCTTCCTGGAGGTCGGGTTCTATCTGTCCTTCGCGGGCCTGATCACCCGCCCGAGCCGGAACGAGCTGCGGGAGGTCGTCAAGCACTGCCCGGCCGACCGGCTGCTGCTGGAGACGGACTCGCCGTACGGCAACGCGCAAAAGCGCATGGACACGCCAAACCGCCCGGCGTATCTGCTCGACACGGCGGAGGTGGTGGCGGAGCTGCGCGGGATAAGCCTCGAGCAGCTGGCCGACCAGGAGCGGCAAAACGCGATCACGCTGTTTCAAAAGATGAAGTAGTGATCGACCCGGCGGATCCCGAGCAGCTCGAGAAGCTTCTGCGCCGCCACGGCATCACCCTCCAGCACCGCCTCGGCCAGAACTTCCTCATCGATCCCGCGCTCCGCGACGTGATAGCCGAAGCGGCGGGCACGAGCGGGGAGGACGACCTGCTCGAGGTCGGCGCGGGCGCGGGCACTTTGACGATAGCCCTTGCCCCGCGATGCAGGCGCCTCGTCGCGGTCGAGCTTGACCTGCGCCTCATGCCCGTGCTGCGCGATGTTCTCGCGGTACACCCAAACGTCGAGGTGGTGAAGTCCGACATCCTGCGTTTCGACGTGGCCGGGGCCTTTCCTGAAGGTGGCGAGGTTGTCGCGGGCAACATCCCCTACAACCTGACCGGCGCATTGATCCGCAAGCTGCTGGACCATGCGCCTCGCCCTCGACGCCTGTCCCTGGTGGTGCAGAAGGAGGTCGCCGAGCGCTGGACCGCAGCCACCGGGGCGAGCCTGGCGACGGTCGCCGTTCAGGTTTTCGCGGAGGCCCGGATGGTCATGACGATTCCGGCCTCGTCGTTCACGCCCGCGCCGAAAGTGGATTCGGCGTTGGTCACGTTGGAGGTTCGGAAACGGCCGGCGGTGGAGGTCGATGACATGGAAGCGTTCTTCCGCTTCGTCGAAGCCGTCTTTCAGTTCCGGCGCAAACAGATCGGTGGAACGCTCGCGCGGATGGCTCGCACCTCGAGCGCCGATACCGCATCCCGGCTTGGCAAGCTGGGAATCCACCCGGTCCGCCGGCCGCAGACGTTGACCTTGCGCGAGTGGGAAGAGCTTTATGGCGCATTCAACCCAAGGTTGGATCGTTAGGCTCTACCGACTGTGGATCCGATCAGGCTACCGGTCGAGGCTCCTTCGGGGGGTTTCCGCGCTGTGCTCAGGTACACCGCGTTCCGGAACATCTGGTTGTTCCTGCTGTTCTCGCTGATCATCCTCGCCTACAACATCTCGGGCGGCAGCACGTCCGTCGCCGTGACGCTGCTCGCTTACACGGTCCCGGCGGTGCTCTTCGCCCCACCGGCGGTTGTCATCGCGGACCGCCTCAACCGCAAGCAGATCATGCTCTGGTGCAACCTGGCTCGAGCCGGAGCGGTCGCCCTCATCCCCGTCGCGGCGCTCGTTCCAGGACTCAAGGGCGACTTCCTGCACCTCCTGCTGATCACGCTTGTCTTCTCCGCGGTCGGGCAGCTTTTCGGCCCGGCGGAGGCGGCTGTCATCCCGACCATCCTTCCGCGTCAGGCATTGATCACCGCGAACTCGATGGCGCTGCTGACGATGGTCCTCACCCTGGTCGTCGGCGGCGTGCTCGCGCCAATCGTTTCGAGGATCGACCTTTACGCGCCGTACTGGTGCGCCGTCGTGTTGCTGTTGATCGCCGGCAGCCTGATCTTTGCCTCCGACATACCGCCGTTGGAGCGCCATACCGAATCGCCGGTCGAAGAGAGCCGCAACCGTTTTCACCTGATGCTGCTCGACCTTCAGGAAGGCTTCGATGCGGTGAGGGCCTCACGCGGACTCCGCCTCGCCTTCGGCCAGGTGAGCGTCGCGGTGCTCGTCCTCTTCATGCTCTACACACTCGCGCCGGCGTACGTAAGCAGGGTCATCGGGATCGCCGCCCAGGACACGTACGTGATCCTCGGCCCGGCCACTGCGGGCGCCATGCTCAGCGCGGTCTTGTTGGGCCAGTTCCTGCGCAGCGTCGACCGGTCGCGGGTGCTGGCGGGCTCGCTGATCGCGAACGGCGTGACGCTCCTAGCCCTGGCAGCGGTGCCGCAGGCGATGCGCCATTTCGCAGACCTCCAGGTGCACAACCGGATCACGGGTGCGACGTTCAGCTTCCTGCTCGGGGTGGAGTTCGGCGCGATCCTCATCCCTGCCATCACGTATCTGATGGAGGCGACCAGCGACGCCATCCGGGGCCGCATCTTCTCGCTGCTCTACATGGTCATCAACGGAGTGTCGGCGCTTCCGGTGCTGATCGCCGCCGCGCTGGCGGACACGATCGGCACCGCGCAGGTGCTGGGCGGCCTCGGGGTGCTGCTGCTGGGGGGTGGCGTCGGGGTCATCGCCGGCGGACTGCACGTCGCTCAGCCACGAGGAGAATCAGCGCAATCAGCAGAAGAACCGTGAGACCGCCGAACCCGACGGCGCGGATGATCGCCTCGAGCAGGGGCAGGTTGCTGCCCAGCACGTAACCGGCGATCCCGATCAGGATGGCCCAGAGTAGGCCGCCGATGGCGCTGAAAACCTGGAACCGCCAGAACGGCATGTGTGACATCCCGGCCAGCATCGAAGCCCAGGTCCGCAGGCCGATGATGAATCGCGCGCCGATGATCGCCTTGTCGCCATGCCGCGCGAAGAAGAGCTCGGCGCGGGCCAGGTGCTCCGGCCGCAGGTGCAGGATCGCGCCGAAGCGCTCGACGAACGGCCGCCCGCCTTTGTAGCCGAGCAGGTATCCCAGGTCGGCGCCGGCGGTCGCGCCGACAAAGCCGAAGAGGATGACGAGGACGATCGAGTGGTGACGTGCGGCGGCCCACGCCGACGCCGCGAGGAGGAGAGTCTCGCCGGGAAACGGGATGCCGGTGCTCTCGATCATGATCCCGAGTCCAGCGGAGGGATAACCAAGCGTGTCAACAACAGCAGTCCAATTCACAGCAATTTCACCTCCCCGCTCGTCGGGGAGGTCGGCGGCAAAGCCGCCGGGTGGGGAGATCCAAATCCAAACAAGGCCGTCCATATACTGGACGACCCCATGCCCGAATACGGCGACCACGAGCCGACCGACGACCCATTGCAGATCCTGCGCCACTCCACGGCGCATCTCCTCGCGGCGGCGGTCACCGAGCTCTATCCAGGAACCAAATACGCCATCGGCCCGGCCATCAAAGAGCCGCCGGGTTTCTACTACGACTTTGATTTCGCCGAGCCGATCTCGGAATCGGACTTGCGCGCGATCGAATCG
>VBII01000158.1 GCA_005887735.1 Chloroflexota bacterium | reverse complement strand
CCACCATCCCCACGCCGTCTGCCCCGCGACCTGCTGTCAGTGCGTTGAACAGCGTGGTCTTGCCCGCCCCCGCCGGGCCGACGATGGCAACGTTTACCGGCACGGTTTAAGCCAGATCCTGGTCGAGCTCGAAAGCCTTGTGCAAGATCCGGACGCCTTTGTCGACCTGGTCGCGGGAGACCATGCAGGTGATGCGAATCTCCGAGGTGCTGATCATCTCGATGTTGACTCCCGCATCGGCCAGGGCGCGAAACATCCTCGCGGCAATTCCAGGCGTGCCGAGCATGCCGGTGCCGACGATCGAGAGCTTCGCGATCCCTCCGGCCGACAGGACCCGTGTCGCGCCCACACTTTTCGCCGCCGCCTTGACCAGCTTCTCCGCCGCCTTCAGGTCCGACTCGGCGACGGAGAACGTGAGGTCCGTGTGGCCGGAACGACCGATGTTCTGCACGATGACGTCGACGGAGATTCCGGCCGCACCGAGCGGTTCGAAGATCGCGGCGGCGACGCCCGGGCGGTCGCGCACGCCGATCACGGTTATCTTCGCGACGTTGGTCTCTTGCGCGATTCCGCGCACGCGCTGGCGATCTTCCATCGGTACGTGAGCGACGATCATCGTACCGACGCCATCGTGAAAGCTCGACCGCACGTGGATCGGGACGCTGTAGAGCTCGGCGATCTCAACGGCGCGTCGATGCATGACCCGCGCTCCGCCCGCGGCGAGCTCGAGCATCTCGTCGTACTGGACGTGGCTGAGCTTGCGCGCCGACTTCACGACGCGCGGGTCCGCCGTGAAGATGCCGTCGACGTCGGTATAGATCTCGCATGACTCGGCGCGCAGAGCCGCGGCGCGGCCAAGAGTTGTGATCTCCAGCTCCTCGGTCACGCCCTGGAAACCGGCCACGACCGGTACCTGCTTGTTGCGCAGCGCTTCCACGATGCGGTCGGGCTTGATGTCGCGGATGCGGGCTCGCGAGTGATGCTCGCTCGTGCGCACCCCCGCCTGCGCACCCGACAGTGAAACCGCCGGGACGCCCATGCCCTGAAGGCACATGGCGACCAGCGGGGCGGTGATGGTCTCGCCGTTGGCGACCAGCATGTCGAGCTCACGCGCGGGCGGTTCGGGGTTGACGCTCTCCGCAAGCGCGATCA
>VBII01000019.1 GCA_005887735.1 Chloroflexota bacterium | reverse complement strand
GCGGCCGACGGCCGCGAATACTGCCATCCGGAAGTCCTGCGCACACTGCGGCGGAGATCCCTCGCGGCGTTGCGTCGCGAGGTCGAGTCGGTACCGCCGGACGCGCTCGCTCGGTTCTTGCCGGCCTGGCACGGCATCGGCGTCCATGCGAGAGGCGTCGACCGCCTGATGGAAGTCGTCTTTCAGCTCCAGGGTCTTGCGCTGCCGGCCAGCGTGATCGAGCGGGATGTGATCTCCGCCCGCGTCGGCAACTACGCTTCCCGTCTTCTTGACGAGCTGGTCTCGATGGGCGAGGTCGTGTGGACCGGACGCGGCTCCCTCGGCACGAGCGATGGCCGAGTGGCGTTGTACCTGCGTGGTGATGCGCCGCGGCTCATCGCGCCCCCGGTCGATCCGCCGCAATCCGAGCTGCACGAGAAAATCCGGGCTCATCTGAAGGGCCGCGGCGCGAGCTTCTTCCGCGACCTCTACAACGCCTGCGGCGGCGGAGACGAGGACGTGATGCTCGATGCGCTGTGGGACCTCGTCTGGTCGGGCGAGGTGACCAACGACACGTTTGCGCCGCTGCGTCTGCTCGGTCCGTCAACGCGTAGGCCGGCGCGCAAACCGCGTCTGCCCCGTCTCATCCAACCCAGAGCCACAGGCCGCTGGTCTCTGGTGGCCGATCTGATCGGGTCGGGCGGCAATGCGACCGAGAGGCTGCACTCCGAGGCCGGTGTGCTGCTGCAGCGCCACGGTGTGTTGACGCGCGAGGCGGTCGTAGGCGAAGGCTGGCCGGGCGGATTTGCGAGCCTCTACCCGGTGCTGCGGGCGATGGAAGAGTCTGGACGTATCCGGCGCGGATATTTTGTCGAGGGCCTGGGCGGCTCGCAGTTCGCGCTGCCTGGTGCGGTGGACCGCCTGCGCTCCATGCGCGAATCAGGTGGAGGCGTCATCGCTCTGGCCGCAACGGACCCGGCGAATCCCTACGGCACCGTGTTGGCCTGGCCACAATCGGACGGAAAAATGAGCCGTGCCGCGGGCGCGTACTGCGTGCTCGACGACGGGCACCTCGTTTTGTACCTGGAGCGGGGCGGCCGCTCGCTCCTGACCAGCGGCGAGGTCGAGCTCGGGCATCTGCAGGCCCTGATCGCCATTGCAACCAGCAGCGGGCGCGTCGAGCTGCAGAAGGTCGATGGTTTGCCAGTGATGGAATCGCCACTCAAAACGACCCTTCGCGAAGCGGGATTCTCGGCGACGCACCGAAGCCTGGTCGCATACGGCTCGAGGTCTTCGATCGGCGGATAATCGGAATAGTTCCCGTCAGCTGGTATTCGTGCGAAGGAGGCACCCCATGCTGAAGATCAAGAGCTCAGCGCCCGCCATCCCCGCCCAGGACATCAAACGCGCTCGCGGCTTCTATGAGCAGAAGCTCGGGCTCAAGGCAGCCGAGGAGGAGCCGGACGGCGGAGCGAGGTATCAGACAGGCGAGACTGCATTCCTGGTCTTTCTGAGCACGGGCAAGGCTTCAGGGGATCACACGCAGATGGCGTTGGAGGTCGAGGACGTCCCGAGTGCGGTGACCGAACTGAAGAGCAAGGGCGTCAAGCTCGAGGAGTACGACTACCCAGAGTTCAAGTCGCGCGACGGCCTTGTCGACATGCCGGACGGCACCAAGGGCGCCTGGTTCAAGGACACCGAAGGAAATCTGATCGCGCTGACGCAGAGGGTTCCGGCCCGCACGCGCAGCAACTGACCCGCGGCCCGCGACCACAAGCCCTCCGCCAGTGCGTGGGTACGATTACTGCTCCGTCGGGGAGTAGCGCAGCCCGGTAGCGCACTTGACTGGGGGTCAAGTGGTCGCGGGTTCAAATCCCGCCTCCCCGACCAATCTCGAGCGACAATTTCGACAAGTCCCCAGTGCATCGCGCTGCCGAGCGCACGGTCTTCGGCGAAAGCCGGCCCATAACGCTCGCCGTCAGGTTATTTGGTGAGCTGACCCCTCCCGGCACCAGCAGGGTGCGCGGTCGTGTGCACGTTGACGTAGTACTGCTCCGGATTCTGGAGTATGTCCTTCAAGACCGTTTGATCGACCTGCTTGCAACCTGACGAAGAGCCGGACACGGGTGCGTTCAGCGGGATCAGAGGTGGGGCAACGCTGCCGGCTGCAGCGTGATGTATGTGGGCAGCTACCACCGTCTCCGTCGTCGAGAAGGTGAGCATGTAGCAAAGCTCACCCTGGCCCATGTTGATCGTAACCGTGGCCGCGCCGCTGGACGTGCCAGGAGCGGAAGGGATCTCATTGGGCCCGAGAAGCGTCGCTGTTAGAGGTCGGCCGCCCTGGTCGGATCCGGGCAACCGGTCGGCCTGCACCGTCGCTGAGAATCCGAGCAAGAGGATGAAACCTAGGATCGGCACATAGAGCAGGCGTCGCATCAATGCTCCTCCAATGGCAGCGGACAGTACTTAGATTGCTTACCACCCGGTGGTTGGATTGTCAAAATGCGGCTTGCTTGGCCATTCGGCTACCGAACTGTGTGGGCTTGAGTAGGACACCTCGCCGAGGTTGTCGGCATTGTCGGATCTTCGCAGGCCACTCCCGGAGCCGGCGGGCGAGTCCGCAATTGTCGAAAACGCTCCCTGTCATTCGATGAGTGGGTGAGCCCTCAAAGGCCGAGCCCATAACGATGCGGAAGTTGTAATAAGAGGAGACACACATGCGTGTACTGATAATGGCAAAGGAAGGCGAGCAGGGCGAGTCGGCAACTCCCCCAACGCCGGAGGCTATGGCGGACTACCAGAAGTTCAATGACGAGCTGGTCAAGGCGGGGGTTGTACTCGAGGCCGGCCGCCTCTACCCGAGTTTGCAGGGCAAGCGCCTGCGGTTCGACGGCAAGAAGCGCACCGTTATCGACGGGCCGTTCGCAGAGACCAAAGAGCTGGTAGCCGGCTATTGGCTGTGGCAGGTGCGCTCGATCGACGAGGCCCTGGAGTGGCTGAAGCGGGCACCCTACGACGGCGGGACGTTCGAGATCCGTGAGGTCGTCGAGTACGAGGGCATGTGAAGGAGCTCTCGCCATAGGTCCGAGAAGGGGAGACGCGTCGACCGGGCCAAATCGCCGCGAGACAGCAGCCACCGAAGCGCATCGTGCGATCGAAGCGATCTGGCGGATCGAGTCGGCACGGCTCATCGCCGGGCTGGCTCGTGTCGTCGGCGACATCGGGACCGCCGAGGAACTCGCTCAGGACGCCCTCGTCGCGGCGCTCGAGCAGTGGCCCGCCGAAGGCGTGCCCGACCGCCCGGGCGCCTGGCTCATGGGGACCGCGAAGCACCGCGCGGTCGACCTCATCCGGCGCCGTAAGACGCTCGAGCGCAAGCACGAGGAGATCGGACGCGATGTCGAGCGGGCTATGGAAAGCATGGATTTGGACACGGCCATCGACCACGAGGTTGGGGACGATCTCCTCAGCCTCATCTTTATGGCGTGCCATCCAGTCCTATCGAAGGATGCACGGGTCGCGCTCACACTTCGCGTCCTGGGGGGCCTGACGACCGAGGAGATTGCGCGCGCCTACCTCGTCCCTGTTTCGACCATCGCCCAGCGAATCGTCCGCGCGAAGCGGACCCTCGCCGAGGCGCACGTCACGTTCGAGGTCCCGAGCGGCGCCGAGCGAGTTGCGCGGCTCGCCTCAGTCCTGGAGGTGATCTACCTGATCTTCAACGAGGGGTATTCGGCGACGGCGGGCAACGATTGGGTCCGACCGGCACTGTGCGAGGAGGCTCTCCGCCTGGGCCGCATCCTGGCCGAGCTCGTCCCGACTGAGCCTGAAGTCCACGGTGTGGTCGCGCTCATGGAGATCCAGGCGTCTCGTCTGGGCGCGCGCGTCGGACCGTCCGGCGAGCCCGTCCTCCTATTCGACCAGGACCGAGCGCGTTGGGATCGTCTGCTGATCCGGCGCGGCCTGGCGGCCCTCGAGCGCGCCGAGAGGCTCGGGGGTGCCCTGGGTCCCTACGCGCTGCAGGCGGCGATCGCCGCGTGTCACGCTCGAGCGACGATCGCCTCGGAGACCGACTGGTCGCGCATCGTGGCGCTCTATGACGCGGTCGCACAGCTCGCACCGTCGCCGGTGGTCGAGCTGAATCGGGCGGTCGCCGTGGGAATGGCGTTCGGCCCGGCTGCCGCCCTCGAAATCGTCGACGCCCTCGTCCACGCGCCGAGTTCGAGCGCGGCGCATCGCTTACCGAGAACGTGCCGGAGCGCGAGCTCTTGCTGAGACGAGCCGCGGAGTGCGCCGCGGAACGGATGGCGGGCTAGAGGCTTGCGCTAAGCCGCGGAGCGGCTCGGCCTGCGCAGCTGAATGAAGATCAGGACGGTGCTGACCAGCAATGCCGGCACGTACATGGTCACGATGACCCAGTTCACGCCAAGGCCATAGGTGAACACGCTGAAACGCATCGATTGAATGATCGCGTTCGCCGTGTCGAGCAGCCCGACGGCCAGGAAAAGCCAGACCAAGGGGATGGCCACCGATGAGCGACGGCGAAGAGCAATCAAAGCCACCAGGGCCAACAGAGCCGTTGCCATGTCGCCGTAGCCGATCATCGTCCGGAATTCGACCGGTACCGCGGCATCGACCGCGCCGGGCGCGAGGATCGTGCCACCGACAATGCGAAAGACATGGACCCACACGAGTGGGACCAATGCCACCTCGCGTGGCAGCATGGAAAGGCGAGGTATTCCGTACCACCAGGCGACGATCGCGTAGACGACCAGGGCGAACGTGAATTGGATTCCGAAGAGAACGATCGGGGCCATGGCCTATTCCTCCGACTCCCGATGCGGCGAGATTTCGTCAAGGCTATCCGGCTCGTTCAGCCGGCGTGGCCTTCCGCGAAAGCCCAGATGGCCTCGAGCAGCTGACCGGGGGTCTCGATCTGCGGGAGGTGCCCGGTCTTGGGCAGCAGTTGGAACTGCGCGCCCGGTATTGCTTCCGCATAAGCTCGGCCGTAATCGGCGTCGGCGATGCGGTCACTGTCACCCCAAAGCACGAGCGTTGGCGTCGCGACATTGGCCAGGCGCTCCGCCAGCCCGGAGTCACCCA
>VBII01000155.1:6905-9349 GCA_005887735.1 Chloroflexota bacterium | reverse complement strand
GGAAGTCGAGTCCCACGTACTTTGGAGTCCGCCAGAAATTCGCGACTTCGACGGCGAGCAGAAGCACGACGACTCCGAGTACGAGCACCATCCACGGACTCCAACCCCGGATCCCAGTTGGACGCAGCAACCAGCCGGCGGCCTGTGTATAGCTCTGTCGGACCGACGGTGTCACCCCTAAATAATCGACATAAAGGGGTTCGGAGTTCGTGGCACCTCCACCTCGCCGACAGCCCTCCGTTCCGCACGGCTGACGCCAGCGGGGCGCATTGCGCGGGTCGGATGCGCCTCGCTGGCGTCAAACGTGCGGAATTCGACGTGCGGCGGCGGACTGCCGCAAAAAGAAGTGACCCCGGTAAGTCCGTCCGGCTTGCGCCTTTCGAACCCACCGAGGCCACAACAATCATTGCGCGCCAGTGGTCGGTGCGCAATCCGGTCCTTGTTGCCAGGCGACCTTCTGTCGCCTGCTCCGGCTGCAAGGCCTGTTGCGAGACTTCACGCCGTGTCGAAATTGATTGACCTGAACAATCCGGTCCGCCGGCTCGCTGCGTGGACGCTGGACTACCTCGTGATCGCCGGCTACCTGGTCGTCCTGACTGCCGTCAGCATCGGAATCCTTGCCTCCGGCCTCCACAAGCTGTTCGCCTCGGCCTGGTCGAGCGCTCTGACGGCCGAGGTGATGGGCTTTGTCCTGTTGACTCTCCCTGTCGTGCTCTATTTCGCGTTCTGTGAGGCGTCTTCCTCAAATGCCACGCTTGGCAAGCGCGCACTGGGCCTGCGTGTCTTGCAGAACAACGGGGATCGGCTGGGCTTGCGCAGATCGCTTCTGAGGTCGGCCCTCAAATTCCTGCCGTGGGAACTCGCCCATTTCTCGATCTGGCAGTTCGTGTACGGCTCTTCGAGCCGATCCCACCGAACGATTTACGATCGCATCGCGGGAACTCGAGTGTCGTGATCAAAACCAACGAGATCACACCGACTTGGTGCCGCCGGCACAGGCCGGCGGCCGGCTAAGCAAAGCTCAGAGAGTGCTACGAACGCTTTTGGGCGGTCTGGGCCTCCTGGGCCCCTTCAGCGACGGGCTCCTTCGCTTCGACCAGCTCGCCTTCGATGTTGATCTGGATCTCGTTGCTCACAATGAACTTGCCGTCCAGCATCATGTCGAACCGCATCCCGAAATCCTTGCGGTTGATCTGGGTCTCGGCGGCGTACCCGATCCGATGACCCATCTGCGGATCGTTGAACTCGCCGTACTTGACCGCGTTCAGCGTCACTGATTTCGTGGTGCCCTTGATCGTCAGGTCGCCGGTCACCTTGTATCGGTCACCGCCGGTGTGCTCGATCTTCGTGCTCTTGAATGTCATCGTCGGAAACTTGTCGATCTCGAGGAAGTTGGATGATCGCAAGTCGTTGTCGCGCTGTTCGTTGTGGGTCCGGATGCTGGCGGTGTTGATCGTGGCTTCGACCGTTGACCGCTCCGGATGGTCGGGGTGCAGCTCCCCGCTGGCGCTCACCTCGGCGAAGTGGCCCCGCACCGTCATCATGCCAAGGTGCTTGGCCGAGAATTCCACCTGCGTGTGATACGGATCAAATTTCCAGGTTCCCATTACGACTCCTCCCAAAAAACGAATACCTACCCCGCCAGGGCCATCGTCCACTTACCAACCGGTTGGAGGCTCCACTTATTTCTACATCAATCGATCCGAGCGTTGCCAGGCGTAAGCTGCCAGCGGTGAGCGACGCCTTCGTGCCCGGCCTGCGCTACAGCTCAGGCGCCCAGGAGCTCTGGGCGCTGCTGGTCGAGACGTTCGCGAGCTGGGAAGAGCGCATCAACGCTGCCGCGGCTGAGACTGACCTCTCACCTGTCTCCGCATGGGCCTTGGTCCAGCTGGACCCGGAGCACCCGATGTCTCAAAAGGCACTCGCGCAGCGCCTGAAGTGCAATCCTTCGACGGTTGTGGATCCGACCGACCGGCTGGAGGAAGCCGGCCTGGTGGTCCGCAAGCCGAACGCGTCTGACCGCCGGGTCAATGTCCTTGTCGTCACGCAGAAAGGCGCGCGGGTCAGGGACCAGCTCATTGACCGCCTCTTCGAGCCCCCTGCCGCGTTCCGGCGCCTGCCGGCTAAAGAGCAGGCGCGTTTTCGGGAAGTCATGCGGGAGGCCGCGATCGGAAAAAAGCCAGCTTCTCGCTAGTGGGGTGGAGGCGAAAAGGGCCTCGCATCGAAGTAGGCGCGAAGATGCACGATCTTGCCGTTGCGAACCGTGTACCACTCGGCGACCGGCGCTTTCGCGACAGGAGTATCAAGTACGTAAAACAACGCCACCTCGTCTCCGTCGACCATCGTCGCCTGGTTTTCGATTCCCTTCACCATCCCGAAGAGCCGGGTGATTGCTCCGATGTAGTCGTCCGCCTTGACGAAGTGATCGATCGGGCCGTCGAAGC